>NZ_JAUBTV010000014.1:0-109609 GCF_036705145.1 Microcoleus sp. B5-D4
GATCGCGAATTAAATAACTTACAATTTTAATTGTTATTGTGGGATGGGCGTCCCGCCCGTCCAAAAAGGACGGGCGGGACGCCCATCCCACAATAACAATTAAAATTGTAAGTTATTTAATTCGCGATCCTAAGCAGCTTTACAAGCTTGCTGCCGAATAGGAATTTCAATGACAAATTCTATTCCCTTTCCTAATCCAGGCTGGCAGTATAATCTTCCCCCATGCTTTTCAACGATAATTTGGTAACTTATAGATAATCCCAACCCAGTTCCTTTACCGATAGGTTTGGTAGTAAAAAATGGGTCAAATAGCTTCTGTTGTAGAGTTTCGCAAACTCCCCGACCATTGTCACTAATATAAATAGCAACCCAATTCTCGTCAATTACTTTTGTAGAAATTTGAATACGGTTCGGGTGTTGTTGGATTTCTGCAAAAGAACGCTGCTGATTCGCTTCATCTAAAGCATCAATGGCATTGGAAATAATATTCATGAACACTTGATTTAATTGTCCGGCATGGCATTCTACTGGTGGAAGCTGACCGTACTTTTTTATTAGTTCAATCTCAGGATGCTCTGGTTTTGCTTTTAAACGATGATGCAGGATGGTGAGTGTACTATCAATTCCTTCATGAATATTTACAGCTTTCACCTCTGCCTCATCTAGGCGAGAAAAGATTCGCATAGACTTGACAATCTCCTGGATGCGCTGCGTTCCTAAGTTGATTGAGTTAAGAACTTTGATAAAATCTTCCTCCACAAATTCCAGTTCTATTTCATCCATTACGGCTTGAATCCGAGGGGTGGGATTTACATAATCTTCTTGATAGAGATGTATAATTTTTAGTAAGTTATGAGCGTACTCTTGGGCATAACCCAGATTGCCAGATATGAAATTTATAGGGTTGTTTATTTCATGAGCAATCCCAGCCGCCATTTGCCCTAAGCCGGACATTTTTTCGCTTTGGATTAACTTAAGCTGCATTTGTTGTAAATCTTCATAGGCTTGGCTGACTTCTAAAACTTTTTGCTCCAATAAGATATTTTTTTCTTCTAATTTGTCAGCTAGAACATGAAGCTTTAAATGCAGCTTGACGCGAGCTAATACTTCCTCCTGTTGGAAGGGTTTGGTAATATAATCTACAGCCCCAAGCTTAAACCCCTCAACTTTATTAGCCGTATCCGAGAGAGCAGTCATAAATATAATGGGAATCTGTTTAGTTTCTGGATTAGCCTGTAATCGACGACAGGTTTCAAATCCATCAATTTCTGGCATCATGACATCTAGCAAGATTAGATCCGGTAGAGCATATTTGACTCGCTCTAGTGCCATTTTGCCAGATTTTGCAACCCGAACTTCAAATCCTTCTTGGCTTAAGGCATCAGATAAAACACCCAAGTTAGCTGAATTGTCATCAACTATAAGAATCGTACCATTTGCTTGAATTTCTGAATTCATAAACCTTACTTGTAGGACTCAATAAACGTTAAAAGCTCTTCGTCTTGAAAGTCCTTTGCCATTTGATGCAATCTTTTAGCAAAGGGAATGTATTGGGGCTCTAGTTCTTCAAGTAATATCGCCTGCTTAACTATTTCTAGGAAATTTCCTTTCATAGCCAGCTCGTATAGCATTTCCATTTCTGTAGCAGGTGGGGCAATTAGCTCATCGGTGTCTGAGGATCTCGCCAGTGGCTCTTCATTAGCTTCATAAACCCATTCCAAATCAAGATACTGTTGTAAGTTTTGCAGGAGTTCAGTTGCTTGAATTGGTTTGGGAATAAAGGCGTTGCCTCCTGCCTCTAAACTTCTGTATTGATCGGTTTCAAATACGCTGGCAGAAGAGACAATAATAACGGTGTCTTTGAAATTTTCCGATTCTCGAACCCGCTTAATCACCTCGAAGCCATCGAGTTCGGGCATTAATAGGTCGGTAACAATTAAATCTGGCTGCACCTCTAGAATTTTTTCCCAGCCTTCAAGCCCATCGTTCGCTTCAAACACCTCAAAGCCGATCGGACTGAGCAAATTGTTAATTACCGAACGGTTAGCCCATTTGTCATCAATAACCACAATCTTAGGTTGGCGGTCTTTGATGCCTATAATCTGCCCGTGATGGTCGATTTGAGACGTTTTTACCCATTCATCTGCTTGAGGCAGACTAACATCAAACCAGAAAATACTGCCAACATTCATCTCACTTTGAACCTGAATGGTACTGCCCATTAGTTCTACAATCCTTTGGCTAATTGCCAATCCCAGCCCGGTGCCCTCCGTCTGCCGTCTGCGATCTCCAACCTGCTCGAAGGGCTGAAAGATAGCTTCGAGTTGCTCTTGGGCAATGCCGGTACCTGTATCGCGTACTTCAAAGCGAATTTTTCCTTCTGTGGCAAAACTGACTATAAAAGTGACACTGCCCTCATCCGTAAATTTAATAGCGTTGCTTAAAAGATTAATTAACACTTGGCGCAAGCGTTTTTCATCCGCACGAATACCGATCGGGAGTTCGGGGCTGGATGGAAAATGAAAGTGAATTCCCTTGAGTTCAGCTCGGATGCGACACATTTCTGCGACACCTTGCAGGAACGCCGGAAAATGAAAATCCGTGGGCATTAGTTCGACTTTCTGTGCTTCAATCTTAGACAAATCGAGAATATCATTGATTAAGGTCAGTAAATGCGAACCGCACTGATAAATAACATCAATGCGCGATCGCTCTTCTTCATTCAAGACTTTGGAACGCTGAAGAATCTGCGCGTATCCCATGATGCCATTAAGCGGAGTCCGCAATTCGTGGCTCATGTTAGCAAGGAATTCACTTTTAGCCCGACTAGCTGCTTCTGCGGCTTCCCTGGCTTTTGCCTGTACGATTTCTGTTTGTTTGCGATCCTGGATATCGATGCAAGTGCCAACCCACTCCCGGATGCTGCCATCTTCATTTAGAATTGGCACCCCTCTAGCTTGGAAATAACGATAGTTTCCATCCGTTCCGCGCATTCGATATTCCATCTCAAACAGGCTTCTCGTTTGCACTGCTTTCATCCACACCTGAACTGTTCGTTCGCGATCGTCCGGGTGGATTGTATCTAACCAGCCAAAACCAACCCCCTCAGCTTCCGTTTGTCCGGTGTAAGCTCTCATACTCGGTGAATCCTGGCATCTTCCTTCAGGATCGGTTGTCCAGACAATTTGGGAGATGGCAAGGGTTAGCGATCGATAGCGTTCTTCGCTTTGTTTGATAGCATCTTCGGCTTGTTTGCGATCGTGGATATCGCTACAAGTGCCAATCCACTCCCGGATGCTACCATCTTCATTCAGAATAGGCACCCCTCTAACTTGAAAATAACGATAGTTTCCATCCGCTCCCCGGATTCGATATTCTATGTCAACCAGCGTTTTCGTTTGCACTGCTTCCATCCACACCTGAGCCGTTCGTTCGCGATCGTCCGGGTGAATTGCATCTAACCAGCCAAAACCATCAGCCATCTGGGCTTCGGTTTGTCCGGTGTAAGCTCTCCAACTCGGTTGATCCACGGATCTTCCTTCAGCATCCGCTGTCCAGACAAGTTGGGATGTAGCAGCGATTAGCGAACGATAGCGTTCTTCGCTTTGTTTTATCGCATCTTCCGCTTGTTTGCGATCGCTAATATCTCGTGATATGGCGATAATGCCGAGGATATTGCCCTTAGCATCCCGCCAAGGAGTCTTGGTAGTGAAAATGGTCGCGGTGGTCTCACCCTGAGAGACCTCTTCCTCGTAAGTCTCAGCGATTCCTGTTGCCATCACTTGGCGATCTTTTGCCATAATTGCACGGACACTCTCACTCTCATGCGGTAGGAATTCCAAATCATCTTTGCCGATGATTTCCTCAATGGGCTGGCCCATGAAGTTTGCCACATTGGAGTTAACGGCAACATAACGCCCTTCCCGATCTTTAACGACAATGAAGTCTGGTGTACTTTCCAAAATTGACTTTAGCAGTGCATTACGATCGCGCAACTCTGCTTCCATTTGTTTGCGATCGTTAATGTTTCGTGCTATGGCGATCAGGCCGATAATATTGCCCTGAGCGTCCCGCCAAGGGGCTTTTGTGGTTAAAAAAGAAGTGATGCACTTACCATTAGAAACATCTTCTTCGTAGGTTTCAGTAATGCCTGCTTTCATGATCTGGCGGTCTTTTGCCATTATTGCAACGGCGGCCTCCGGGGGAAGGAGTTCCGAATCATCTTTACCGATAATTTCCTCAATGGATCTACCGTAAAAGGATTTTGCCACCTCGGAATTAAGGGCAACATATCGGCCTTCCCGGTCTTTAACAACTATTATGTCTGGCGTACTTTCCAAAATAGAGCTCAGCAAGAGGTTGCGATCGCGCAGCGCAGCTTGCTGTTCGCGCAGAGCTTCTTCTGCTTGCTTGCGATCGGTAATATCTGTATTAGCCCCAATCCATTCCCGAATTGAACCATCCGCGTTCAGAATTGGGACACCACGACAACTCATGTAGCGATATTCCCCGTCATAGCGACGCATACGAAATTCAACTTCATAGAACGATCGATTAGCAACAGCAGTTGACCAGGCAGTGGCAATAGACGAGCGATCGTCTGGATGGATAGCGTTGAGCCCACCCCCTCCCTTGTAATCATCAAATGTCTGTCCTGTAAATGCACATAAAGTAGGTTGCTCGCTGGCCAATTCGCCCTCAGCATTAGCGATCCAAATAATTTGAGCGGTAGCTTCGATCAAAGAACGAAATCGTTCTTCACTTTGTTTCAGGACATCTTCTGCGTTTTTGCGATCGCGAATATCCCGCACAATAGTGGAAATAAACTCGACTTCGCCCGCTTCTGTTTTGTGAACGATTAAAACCTGGGAGACGGGAATTTCTTGCTCATCGCGTGACAAAAATAGAATTTCACCACCCCAGCTACCCTCTTGTAAAGCAGCGGGAATTATTTCGTTGTGGAACTTTGCTTTTGCCGAGGGAGCTAATACAGAATCTATAGTAAAGGGCGATCGTGCTTCCTCTGGGGACATCCCCAGCATTTTCTGTCCGGCTTTGTTGAGATAGACGCTATGCCCAGTCACATCCACAACTCCTACTAAGTCCGAAGTTGCTTCCAAAATGGCCGTCAGTCTTGCCTGCTTTTGTTCTGCCCGCTTGCGATCGCTAATTTCAATTACAATCCCACCAATACCAAAAATGATGCCATTTTCATCCCGCAAAGGATAGTAAGATGTTTCCCAGTAGCGGATGATGCCTGGTTCTTTCGCCGTTTCACCCACTACTTCACACTCAAGTATCGGCTGGCCCGTATCCAGAATGCCTTGCAGCATCGGTTCCAGAGTCGGAGCCAATTCTGGCAGCATTTCAGGCAGCGACCGACCAATATAGTCTGCCACACAAATGCCATCGATCTCTGCCAGAACTTCGTTTATTTGGACGTAGCGGAGTTGGCGGTCAAAAATCACCATTCCGGCGTTGGCACCAGCAAAAAAAGCCTCGAAGTGAGCCTGTCGCAATGCCTGTGCTGTTGCGCTCTCTTGCTGTGGCGGTTGGGTGTTCTCTGGTGGGAAGTTGCTCATGTTCGATCGTGCATTTCAGCTTTTATTCTAGAACTTCTGTCCCATTGCGCGATCGCAAGGTTTTCCTTGCCTCCAATTTTGGTACTGAAGAAAACGTTCAGTAGCGCGACCATTAGGCTTTCAATCTGCGATATATGTATCCCTTGCGACACTATTTCCCTTAATTCTTCGGATGTATCGCCAAGTATTTCTATTGCTCATCAATTCTATTCCTAATCAATCCTATTGGTAGAACATTGCTGACAACTTAACCTAGGGAAGCATTTGTCTATCAGCAATTATGCTCAGCATTTACTTAGATTTTGCGTGGCAAACTTAGATGTGGGCGATCGAGGAATAATGGCGATCGGCATATTTATCCCCACGGGAGCATCTCATATTTGTAAAAACACTTCTTCTGGCTCCTTCCTTCTTCCTTCTTCCTTCTTCCTCTTTTCTCCTGGCTCCTGACTCCTGACTCCTAGCTCGAATTTCTAGCTTGGCGGCAAAAGTGAGATGCTCTCTATCCCCACCCACCCCCTAATCGCCAATTTTCTACTCCTAAACAAGCAGTATTTTAAGTAAAATTACGGATTGACAAATGCACTTAAGTTATAGTTTGTCCCCCATGTCGGTAGAATGCCAAGTATTCTTGGAACGTTATCAATTTTAGCTAGATCCGTTAAATTTTCAATTAGATATACACAATACGGACGCAACTGGCAGAGTAATAGCAATATCTCTCCTAGCAGTTAAAGTCATTGTAATACTTGGATATTTGACTTGTCCACTTAAATAGTCATTGCATAATCCCCGCTTAAGTTGATAACGGGACTTCAAAAAAAAATTAGTGGAGAGTATGATAAACTCGAATCGAGTTAATGTTGACTAAAGTTACTAGAGCGATCGCTTTAATAATAGATGAGTCGGCTCTCGGATCGCGAAAAAATGGCACACTAACCGCAGGTCTGCGAAGACAAGGTATCCTAAAAATTAGCCAGAGGGATAACTGCGTATTATGAGAAACCCCATATCTATGTAAAAAATTCAATTTTTTTACACTAAAAACAGGTTAAAATTTATGATAACGAGTTCAGTATTTGATTTTTAGATTTGGTACTGAGGACTTTCTTTTTTACTACTTTCCTTAAAAAATGACTACACAAAAAACCTTATTCCCGGAATTTAAATTAACTACAATACCAGAAGAAGTATTGACACAGATATCCCAAATATTTACAGCTACCCTATTTAAAATAGGTGACAATCCAGTATCCTTGCAGTCACTGGTAGAACTAATAGTCTTGTTTATGGCTATCCTTGTCATAGCACGCTCTTTTACAAACTTCCTGAAGGAACGCTTGCTAGTCAGACTGGGAATTGACGAGGGAAACCGGGAAGCCATCGCAGTAATTATTGGGTATTTAATAGTAGCCTTGGGGGTAATAGTCGCCATCCAAAGCATCGGCTTTAACCTCGCTTCTTTTGCAGTAGTTGCGGGGGGATTGGGAGTCGGAATTGGCTTCGGGATCCAGGATTTAACAACTAATTTTGTCAGTGGCTTAACGCTGCTTTTAGACAGACCTGTGAAAGTCGGAGACTTTGTGGAATTAGAAGGATTAATGGGAATCGTCAAAAAAATCTCGATTCGATCGACCATCATCCAAACTACTGAGGACTCTAGCGTCATAGTTCCCAACAGCAAAATGATTAGCAACAAAATTGTTAACTGGAGTTACGAAAACTCGCTACTCTGTCTGCGAGTTCCCGTAGAAGTAGCGGAGAATAGTAACCCGCTGTTAGTGACAGAAACTCTATTAAATATTGCTTACGCGGAAGCGGGAGTTTTATACGAACCGAATCCGAAAGTATTGTTTGTCGAGTTTGGTGATGATAGTTTTAAATTTGAACTTTTAGTTTGGACGGACAAGCCGACTGAAAGAGAAGTAATTAAAAGTTCTTTGAATTTTGCAATTGAATACAATTTCCGCCAGCATAAAATCGAATTTCCGTTCAATGACAGAGAAATTTATTTGCAAAATCCCGAAGTTCTGTTGTCAATGTTCAACAAAAAAGAAACTGCAATAGACCTCCCGAACAGTTACTCAGAAAATGAGCAAAAACCGCCAATTTTTGCAGATAAATTGAAAAAGCCATCGTCCCTTAGCTGTTTGCTGCGAGAGGTGGAATACTTTGAAAATCTGACTGATCTTGAATTGCGGCAATTGATTGAAGTTGGATACCGCAAACGGCTGCGATCGCAAGAATATTTGTTTCACGAAAACGACCCCGGAGATGCTTTTTACATGATTCTTTCAGGTTCAGTCGAAGTTTTTGTAGAAGCTATTGACAAACACCTGAATAACCTCGGCACTGGTCAGTTTCTCGGTGAACTTTCTTTGATGTTGGGAATTCCCAGAACTGCTTCGGTAAGAGCTTTGGAAGAAACAATTTTATTTGCGATCAATAAAGAAGGTTTCCAGAAAGTTTTAACTGAACGACCGGATTTATCTGAACAGATTATTCAAGAAATAGTCAAACACAAAGAAGAACTCAGCGAGAGACAGCAATTATTGCGAGAAATGGAATTTGTAGATGCAGCAGAAGAGGATGAAAATCCTGTAGAATGGGTGAGAAAACGGGTAAAAAATCTATTTAGTGTTTGAAATAATTTCTATGACGCGATTTATTCACGATCTCTTTGCCAAAGAATACCTGGAGGAATTGCTGTCACCGCTCGGAACGGTTAATATCGGTCGCGATGTGGCTTCCGAAGTTCGAGAAATAGATGTTTACTTCACTCCCAGCACCGCAATTCCCGAATACTCAGAAACCCTGGGATTGTTGGGAAAAATGGCAAACACAACGGCAATTTTTGAACCGTTTCGCAATCCGGCAAACGTCAGCGAAATTTGTAGCTGTCTGGGCAAGTTATTGGACGTGCGAGGTGAATTGGAGCGAAAATTTAGGAGAGAAAATACTCGCTATGATGACGCTCAGTTACCCAAACTCTGGATTTTGATGCCCACAGCATCGAAAGCATTGGTAGATAGCTTTAATGCGATACCAGACACAGAGAATTGGATACAGGGAATCTATTTTTTGGGGGAATCTTTGCGGACTGCAATTGTGGCGATTCACCAGTTGCCAGAAACTCCAGACACGCTGTGGTTGAGGATTTTGGGCAAAGGGGGAGTGCAGCAAAGGGCTATTTCCCAATTAAGCGCTTTAGCAACAGACGATCCGTTGCGGATTATCGCGCTAGAATTGCTGTATCGGTTACAGTCAAATTTAGTAACCGATGTGCCACAAGAATTAGAGCCAGAAGAGCGGGAGTTAATTATGGCCATTGCACCACTTTTTCAACAACAAATACAAGCAGCACAGCAACAAGCTAGAGAAGAAGGACTAGAACAGGGACTAGAAGAAGGACTAGAACGAGGACTAGAACGAGGACTAGAACGAGGCAGACAAGAACAACAGCGCTTAATCTTAGAAAACTTTCTGCAAGTCAGATTTGGAGAATTAAGCCCGAAAATGACTGCTTTTCTATCTCCAATATCAAAGTTGGCTGCGGCGGAATTTACAGTGCTGTTGCTGGCAATATCCATGCTGACAGTCGATGAATCTGGACGGGAATTAGCAGTAAAATTGCTGGCTGAAAGCGTCTTGCAAATACGATCGCCTGAATTGGGCGCTATTCTGCCTACAGCCGTTACTAATTTATTGGCCTTGCCTGTGGCAGAATTGACATTGTTTGTAGAACAACTGCCACAGTTATCGGCGGATGAATTGAGGGACAGGTTAGGAAAAACACCTGACTAAAACCTGCGATCGCAGCCATAAAGGGAGCTCGCTCTTTATGGCATTTAAATAATTATCCAATAAAATTCCTAGATTTTGTCGATCGCACTTTAGGAATTGGACTGCGGGCCTAAAATCAAATGCAGCAGACCATCGATCAGTCGATCGCGCTCCATTGGGATAATCTCTTTACCGTGCATCATATGCTGCATTAACTGAAAATATACCAAAGCTCCGATAAAAATCCGCGCAGTTGCCTCGGGATCGGGCAATTGTAACTCTGAATGCGATGCCAAATAATCCGCTAGCCGCTCGATACCCGGTTTAGCTAAGTTTTTCACAAAAGTCTGCGCTAGCTGGGGAAAACGCCCTGATTCCGCAATCACTAACCTCACAAAATTGAGATATTCTGGTTCATGGGTCGCCTGATCCAATATAGTTGTGGCTGCGAATCGCAGCGCTACGGCCGGTTCTTCATCCAGAACTGTAAAATGGACTTTTTCTCGCGCCAGCCGCTGTACCAAAGCCGCGAATAATCCTTCTTTATCTGCAAAATAGCTGTAAACCGTGGCTTTGGAAACTCCCCCCGTCTTCGCTACCTTGTCCATACTCGTGCCCGCGTAGCCGTGGGCTAAAAATTCTTGCATCGCACCTTGCAGGATTTGCTCGCTCTTGTCACCTCCTGCTGCGTCTGCTTCGATCGGTTTTGTCCTTGCCATACCTTGCTTCTGTAATTTTTATTTGGGAGCTTGACATTATTATACTGAACGGTTTAGTATTAAAACATATCGTAACTAAACCGTTTAGTTTTATTTTCTCACAAAGAGGTATGTCATGGTACACCAACCAACAGCAGACGGCTTATCCTCAAATCCATCCCTAGTTAAAAAACTCCTAGTTGTGGCAGCAGTAGCAACCCTGGGGGCAGCGGGAACAACAGGCTACACGATTTGGCGATCGCGCATACCCGATCCCAACGCCGTAGCCGCAGCAGCAGCCGTCACAGCATCCCAATTAAAAACAGTTACAGCCTTGGGGCGACTCGAACCCAGAGGAGAAGTAATTAAAGTCTCCGCCTCCGGTGCAGCCGAAGGAAACCGGATCGATCGACTCTTAGTCAAAGAAGGAGACAGGGTGAAAACAGGTCAGGTGATCGCAATTTTGGACAGCCGCGATCGCCAGCAAGCTGCCCTCGACCAAGCTCAAGAACAAGTGCGCGTCGCCGAGGCAAACCTAGCAAAAGTGAAAGCTGGAGCCAAAAACGGCGAAATTCAAGCCCAGAAAGCAACCATTGCCCGCATAAGAGCCGATCGCAGCAACGAAATCACAGCGCAACAGGCGATCGTGGCGCGTCTAGAAATCGATCGCAGCACCGAAATAGCAGCGCAACAAGCCACAATTGCGCGGTTGAGGGCCGAACAACAAGGAGAAATTCAAACCCAACAAGCCACAATTGCCCGTCTACAAGCCGAACTCCGCAACGCCAGAAGCGAGGATCAGCGCTACTCCCAACTGTATGAACAGGGAGCAATTTCCGCCTCAACTAGCGACAGCAAAAGCCTCGCCGCCGAAACAGCCCAACAGCAAATCAACGAAGGAAAGGCAAAACTGAATCAAATTCGCCAATCCCGCCAACAACAAATTAACGAAGCCCAAGCCAAACTAAATCAAATTCAACAATCTCGCCAACAACAAATTAACGAAGCCCAAGCCAAACTCAGCCAAGTTGAGCAATCTCGACAACAGCAAATCGACGAAGCCAAAGCAAATCTCGATCGCATCGCCGAAGTGCGTCCCGTTGACATAGCAGCAGCCGCCGCCGAAGTCAGTTCCGCCGCTTCAGCCGCCAAACAAGCCAAAGCCAATCTGGATCTAGCTTACATCCGTGCTCCCAGAGACGCCCAAGTCCTGAAAATTCATACGCATCCGGGGGAAAAAGTGGGAAACGACGGCATTGTCGAACTCGGACAAACTCGCGAGATGCTGGCTGTTGCGGAAATCTACGAAAGCGATGTGGACAAAGTACGCCTCGGACAAACCGCCAAAATTACTAGCGATGCTTTGACAGGCGAATTGCGGGGAACTGTCGAACATATTGGTTTGCAAGTGCAGCGGCAAAACATTGTTAACACCGATCCTTCGGCGAATATTGATGGTCGAATTGTGGAAGTAAAAGTGCGCTTAGATGAAGCTTCCAGCCAGAAAGTAGCGGGATTCACCAATTTGCAAGTCAAAGTGGCGATCGGGGAAATTAAGGATTAAGAATTTTTTAACCACAGAGAGCGCTGAGGACACAGAGGAAGAGAATAGAGAGATGAATCATTCTGACTTAATTATTAAAGATTAAGAATTGTTCCAACATCAGGTTGCTGTCTTTAATCCAAAATCCGAAATCTAAAATCTAAAATCATATGCTTGGACTCATCCAACCCTTACAACAATTAAGACGCAGAACTTCCCTCGGATGGCTGCAACTGAGTCACGACAAAGGGCGAATGCTGGTTGCAGTAGCCGGAATTGCCTTTGCTGACGTTTTGATGTTCATGCAGTTAGGCTTTCAAAATGCGCTTTACACCAGCAATACCCGGCTGCATCAAAGCTTGGAAACAGACTTAGTTTTGATTCACCCCCAAGCGCGAAATCTGATTAATTTGTCTTCCTTCCCCCGGCGCAGATTGTATCAAGCAATGAACGTACCGGGCGTGAAATCAGCCGAGCCGCTTTACGTGAAAATTGCTAACTGGAAAAATCCCGAAACTCGGCGCGAAACGTCGCTGATGGTGGTGGGTTTCAATCCGAATCGCCCTGCGTTTGCGCTTCCAGAAGTTAACCAAAATTTGAGCGCGATTAAATTGCCGGATACTGTGTTGTTCGATCGAGCTTCTAGGGGAGATTACCAAGGGACGATCGCACAAATTAATCAAGGAAAGTCTGTTAAAGCTGAGGTAGAGCGACGCACGATTACCGTCAGCGGTTTATTCACAGTTGGAGCATCTTTTGCCGCCGACGGTATTTTGATGACTAGCGATCAAAATTACCTGCGCCTGTTTGCGAGACAAAACGCCGCGAGTGTTAATGCCGGATTAATTCAACTGCAACCGGGTGCTGACCCCGTGGAAGTTCAACAAGTTTTGAAAGCATATTTACCGCCGGATGTCAAGGTATTAACCAAACAAGAATTTATCGATTTTGAGAAAAACTATTGGGCTAAGAATACTGCGATCGGCTTTGTGTTTAATTTAGGCGTGGCGATGGGTTTTGTAGTGGGTGTGATTATTGTTTATCAAGTTCTCTCAACCGATGTCAGCGACCACATGGGAGAATACGCTACTTTCAAAGCGATGGGCTACCGCAATGTTTATTTACTCGGCATCGTTTTTGAAGAAGCTCTAATTCTTTCCGTCCTCGGTTTTTTGCCGGGAGTAGGAGTTTCTTTCGGACTCTACTCTTTAACTCGCCAAGCTACAAATTTACCCCTTTATATGACGCTGCTTAGAGCATTTATAGTATTACTTTTGAACGTGATTATGTGCACTATTTCTGGAGCAATTGCCACTCGCAAGCTGCAAGCAGCCGATCCGGCAGATATGTTTTAAGGGAAAATGAATCAGTTTATAAGATTCGGCGGTTGAAACCGCTACTACACAAACGAAGTCCGCCTGCGCGGACTAAAGAATAAAGGGGGTATTAAAGCCAGATTTTGTATAAAGTCCTGAGTACACACATATTTTTTGTAATCATTCTGTTGTGTTTCCTCTGCATTTTCGGCGAAGAAAGCGGTTTATTCTTAAATCTCAAACCTCAAACCAAGAACTTATGAATTCTACTACTCTCTACCCGACAACCAACGCCTTACAGATTCCTGAGCCTATAATTTTCGCGCACCAACTCGACCACTACTTCGGTCAAGGTCAACTGCGAAAACAGGTACTTTTTGACATTAATCTCGAAATTAAAGCAGGTGAAATCGTGCTGATGACGGGGCCTTCTGGTTCGGGAAAAACTACGCTTTTAACTTTGATTGGCGGATTGAGATCCGGTCAATCGGGAAGTCTCAAAATTCTCGGTCAAGAAATGTGCAAAGCGAGTTCAGATCAATTGGTAAAGGCGCGGCGCAAAATTGGCTATATTTTTCAGGCGCATAACTTGCACCGCAGTTTGACGGCGCTGCAAAACGTGCAGATGGGTTTGGAAGTTCACGGGAATTTGTCGCGTTCTCAAATGCGCGATCGCTCTGCAAAAATGCTAGAGTTAGTAGGACTGGAACAGCGGCTTAACTATTATCCCGATGATTTGTCGGGAGGACAGAAACAAAGAGTTGCGATCGCCCGCGCTTTGGTCAGTCAACCGCAAATTGTTTTAGCTGACGAACCAACAGCCGCCCTGGACAGCAAATCCGGTCGCGAAGTGGTGAATTTGATGCAGCAACTAGCCAAAGAACAGGGTTGTACTATTTTGTTAGTAACCCACGATAACCGAATTTTGGATATTGCCGATCGCATCGTTCACATGGAAGATGGAAAATTAGCCTAATTTTTAAATTTCCGAAGAATAGACATCACCCATAACTACCCCATTTTCAATTTTGGATGTCAAAATTTAATCCAAAATTGCCAAACTCGAATCTAAACTCGTCGTTGAACTTTTGACTAATTGCTAACCACCAATCCTTGCCGGTAAATCCCCAAATTTTGCAGGTACATTGCTTCGAGTTTGGGCATCGACGATTCTACAGAACCGCCATAACGGCGAAAAGAAGGCCAGATGTAAGCGAGTTTTCTGACTGCTGACTCCAATCTCCCCGCTTCTATATCTTCTAATGCACCTTTTTCTCGGATTAACTCTATAGCCATCAAATCTTGATTTCCTGGGCTGAAATCGCGGACGCCAAATTTTTTGGCAAATCTGTCCCAAGTGGTGCTGAGAAACTGATATCGCCCCGCTGCGTCGGAACAGAGTTTTTTGCCGTAGCGACGGCCGCATTTCATTTCCCTGGGATGATCTTGAAAGCTGACAAATTTCGTGCCGGTGTACTGGATGCGGTAGCCGTCGGGGCTAGCGGTTCCTTCGGCGGCGGCTATGGTGTCGAGAAAGGCTTTGACTCGAAGTTCGGGCGCGATGCTATCGAGTCTGCTATCCTGTATGGGCTCTGGTGAATTCAGGGTTGGAGTTTCGGGCGATCGATCGCGCTCTATGTTATCCTCTCCTTTGTCTGGTGAGTCGAGGGCCGCAACTTCCTGCAGGCGTTTCGGGGCGGGTGAGCTTTCTGCCGAGACCGATTGCCCCCACAGTCTCGGCGTCATTCGACCTAAGAAAAAGCACAAACAGATTAATAAAGTGCACGAAAGTTTAAAACGGAGGCGTTTGGACAGTTGCCTGCGCTGCCGCACCGGCCACCCGTGCAGAGGGAGGGCTGCGGGCAAGATTCCCGTTTGCTGGCCGAAGGCGAACAGCGATTTCAGCGCTAGCAAGGTTTGCTTGTAGAAACCGGGTGCAAGTTTCCGAGCTCTCATTGCTGCTGCGAAAGTCTCGACATCAGTCAGAGTCACTTCTGCCAGCGGTTTTTCTACAAACAGCCGAAAATGGTTGGCCGCCTGCCAGCTAAAGCGCTTGCTGCGGGGGGATTTGCGCTCCACCCAGAGGCGAATTAGCTCGATGTCTGAAATGGGTTGCAGATGGCTTCCCAGATGTTCTGGCGCGTACAAGAGTACCTCCTGATATCACTTCTAGTTGAAGGTTGCCAGTTAGAAAGGATGAGTGAAACAGGGATCAAGGGAAACTGGCTTCAACCATACTAAGTGATACTACTAAGCGCTCACCGGGTCAAGCTCAAGGGCCGATTGTTCGAGCAGTTGAGTGTAAAGTTGACTGAGTTGGGAGGCGATACCGTCCCAACTGAAATAGGTTTCGACGCGCTTGCGGGCTGTGTGTCCGAGTTGCTGGCGCCATACTGAGTCAGCTAACAAGCGATCGATCGCATGGGCAAAGACTGCTTCATTTTTCGGCGACGCGAGCAAACCTGTTTCTTGTGGCAATACAGTATATTTGAGCCCTCCCACGTCGGAGGCAACTACGGGTGTGCCACTGGCCATCGCTTCAATGGCGACTAAACCGAAGGGTTCGTAGTGGCTGGGAACGACGCAGACATCGGCGGCGGCGTAGTAAGCGGGGAGAATGTTGCTGCTCAAGGCGCCAGGAAAACTGGTAATCTCGCTCAGCCCGAGTTCTTCAACGATGCTGCCGATACGATCGCGCTCTTTGCCGTCGCTTTCCCCCGCACGCCATCCGCCGCCAATTATGAGTTTTAAATCGGCTTTGGGCACCGCCGACAGACTGACTGCGCGGACTAAGGTTTCGATGCCCTTGCGGGGGTCGAAACGGCCGACGTACAACACGACTTTGGTTTCGGGGGCTATGCCCAAGTAGCGACGGGCGGTCGATCGGGCGATCGAGCCGAACCTTTCAAGGTCGGTACCGCAGGGAATGATGTCAATATTGCCTTTTGAGGAAACCAGAGACCTCATGTGTTCTTTTTCTTGAGGGCTGGTAGCCACCACGCGATCGGCTGTTTCCAAAACTGTTTTTTCTACTTGCAGCCTGGTTTTGGCAATCATCGGAATTGTCGAAACCGACTTGTATTTAACAGCAGCCAAAGAATGGTAAGTGTGAACTTGCTGCAGAGGTTGCGATTTTTTCAACTCCATTCCCACCCAAGAAGACAGCCAGTAATTTGTGTGAACTAAGGGATATTGACAGCCTGACTCTAACTGAAACTTCTGAAATTCTTGAACAAAGATTGGTAAATATCCGTAGAGTTCGTCGCGGGGAATAAATTCTTGCGGCCCTGCTACTAGCCGAATTGTCCGGCAATTCGGACTGTGCTGTACAATTCTTGCTTGTTGGCGATCGGATGAGCGGGTGAACATATCAACTTGCCAGCCCTGTTTAGCCAGAGCTTCTCCTACTTGACGCACGTAAACATTTTCCCCGCCCGCTTCTTCTTTGCCAATTTCCACATAGGGATCACTGTGTACGGAGATAAGAGCGATGCTTTTTTTAGTTAATGAAATCATAATTGTTTACCAAAATTTAAAAATAATTCCGAAGAAAATTTAAAATGCAATTTTTGCTGATGCGCCGGGACGGGAATCTTCTAGCTAATTTGTATTAAAGTGAAAATGGGGGATCGATCAATCATCCTTCAGGGATAAGTTCCAGGAAAAAATTCACAGACGACTTCCTTCTGCTGACAGAGACGTGCAGCAGCTCAAACTTTAGATAATCAAAATATAAATGAACGAGGATGAAGGGAATTTTCCGTATTCTGGCCGCTGTCAAACTCGCACCTCCTAGCCATCTATAACTCGAGCCTGCTTTCAGCTTGCTGCTAGAGATGCGAGGTCAGCAGAAGGTAGAATATTACCCCTCTGAATAAATAAGTAGGGCTTTCTAGAAAGCAGAAGTCGGTCGTCCCGAAGACAGAATGTTACAGGGTCAGAGAAAAAAAAGCAAAATTATTGCATTCAAAATTTTTCTTTCTTTCCGCCTTCCGCCTTCTGCCTTTTTCCCTCTTCCTTCTGCCTTCTGCTTCTTGCTTCTTATCTCAAACTAGGGATTCTGGTTTAACCTCAAATTTCCCGTTTGTGTAATGTTAAGAGTTCTTCCGAGGTTTGCGTGCGGAGGATTCCCCGTTTTCACTGTTTAGGATATTGTTTCGCGAACCGGGCATTCTGGAACCGTATCGGTTAGTCCAAACTTGGGTAAACTCGGCACCTAAGAAGAGAATTTGAGCGGAATAATTAATCCAAAGCAGGATAATCACGAACGAGCCCGCAGCACCGTAGGTAGAGGCGATACCGCTACCTCCGAGGTAAACTCCAATTATGGATTTGCCGATCGTAAACAGGACTGAGGTGATGGCGGCGCCGATCCAAACATCATTCCAGGCAAGATGGACATCGGGCAAAAGTTTGTAAATTAAGGCAAAAAGCAGCGTAACTACGCCAAAGGAGAGAGCAAAGTCCACAATCTGCCAAATGCCGACTGGTAATTGCAGCAAGCCGTTCAACCAATAGCTGACGGCGGCTAAAATGGCACTAATTACTAAAGATACTAGCAGTAGAAAGCCTATGCCTAAAATCATGGCAAAAGACAATACGCGGTCTTGCAGAAATCCCCAGATTCCTCTTCCGGGGGGCGGTGAAACATTCCAAATAGTATTGAGGGCTTCTTTGAGATTAGTAAACACGTTGGAAGCGCCCCACAAAAGTGTAGCGATGCCGACTATAGTAGCAATCATTCCCGACTTTGGTTCGGAGGCTTTGAGGATGAGCTCTTGGACGGTTTGGGCGCCATCTTTGCCGATTAAACTTTGGAGTTGGGCGACGATTTGACCTTCGGCTGCCTCTGCACCAAAGACTACACCGACGATCGCAATTACGATAATTAGCAGCGGGGCGAGGGAGAAGACTGTGTAATAGGCTAGGGCCGCGGCTAAGGTGGGCGCTTTATCTTCTTGCCATTCAGTAAAAGTTTGTTTGAGCAGCGATATGACTGTTTTTAATTTCACGGCTTTTGGTTTCCTTATACTTAGCGTTCACCAAGGGATTTTAATAGGTTAGGGTTTTTTTAGCGTCGGCCACAAGATAGATTTATCGATTAGCAAACTCGGAAAATTACTTTTATGTTAGATTCCAACAGAACTGTTAACAGCACCCATGTAAAATCGTCCAAAAAAACAATTTCTTGGGCTAAATTGAGCGCCTTAGTAGCGCTGGTTAATTTCTTGCTGGTGCTTTTCCATTTCAGTTACCTTCAGTTGCGCCCTGTTTATCAGAGCTTTTTTCCGGGTTTAGTTAAAATTTATGACCCGATTAAAGGCATTGATTCGAGTTTAGCAAATCCCGAATATTTGAAAAGCGCTGACAAGTTTTGGCGAATTGATACGTTTTTTATCGGTTTTTTTGGGGCGGAATTTTTGATTAAAAGTCTGTTCCACACCCGCCGTAAACCGGGGGTAACTTGGTTTGATTTTCTGCTGAGGCGCTGGTACGAGGTGTTTCTGGTGATCCCGATTTGGCAGGAGTGCCGCATTCTGCCGGTATTGGTGCGGCTGCACAAGTCGGGTTTGGTGAATCTCGATCGCGTAGTTGCTCAAGTTACCTATGAACCGGTGGCTTATTTAGCCCATACCATGTCGGAATACATGATGGTGCGGTTTATCAATCAAGCTAAAAGTTCGATCAAACAGGGCGACGCCGCGCAGATGTTGCTGGCGCAGCAGCCGTACCTTCACGTCAATCAGGAAAATACGATCGAACAAATTACCAAGCGGATTTTGGATCTGACAATTTACAAAGTTTTGCCGCAGGTGCAACCGGATTTGGAAGAATTGCTGCACCACAATTTGGAAACAACAATCAAACAGTCGGATTTTTATCAAATGCTGCAAAATTTCTCTCCGATTAACATTTTGCCTACTGAGATGACGGAACAGGTAGCGAATTATTTGGCTCAAACTGCTGTTGATGTGGTATCTACTACTTATGAAGACGATAAAGGTAGAAAAATTCTCGATAATTTCAGCCAAGAATTTAATCAAAGTTTGCGGCGGGAATTGCAAGATGAGAAAACTATCGGGGAATTGCAGTCGCTGCTGTCGGATTTGTTAGAAGAAGTGAAGTTGAATTACATTCAAGGCGGGTTGAAGTCCGATCCGGTGCAGACTTTTACGGAAATTAACTCGCTCCGGGGAGTAAGGGAGAGTTGATACAGCAATGAGTTCCGGTTTGGTGAATTAGATTCTTTCTTTTAACTCACATCTTGCACCCTTGTCAAGAACAGGCTTTTCGGCCTGTTCCACAAGAGATGAATTTTCTTGTGGAACAGGCCGAAAAGCCTGTTCCTAAACAAATAATTGAGAATGGTGCAATATCTCAGTTAAAACTGATATCTTGCACCATTGTCAAGAACGGGCTCTCCGGCCCGTTCCACAAAGAATGAGTCTTCTTGTGGAACAGGCTTTTCGGCCTGTTCCTAAAAAAGTAATTGAGAATGGTGCAATATCTCAGTTAAAACGAACCGCTTCGAGGTGCGTTAGCGAAGCGGCGCGTAAGCGCTAGGGCGCGAAGGAAGAGAAGAGAAAGAGTTTACAAGTTCTACGGGTAAGGTGCAGCCGCACCTACGAATACGGGTAGTGCGGAGATCCACAATGTCTGGCGATCGATCTATCTCAATCCCCAGCTAAAATAAAATAATTAACTTAAAACATCTATCATATTAGATATCTATCTTGAACAACCTTACTTGCCTGGAAATAGAAGTCGCTCAAACAACGCTGAGATTAGCAATGTTGGTGGGCTTAACACTTTTAATAGCCTTTTTTGTGGCGTCAGAACTAGCATTAGTATCAGCCGATCGCCATCAAATCCGCCAACTTGCCCACTTGGACGATCGCCCAACCGCCAAAACCGCCCAACTCGTCCACCAAGCTCAAAACAACATACCGCATTACCTGTCTGTGACTCAAACTGGCACAACAGCAGGGAGTTTGCTGTTGGGTTGGTTGGGTGAGGGAGCGACTGTACACTGGATCGAACCGTGGATCGACAAATTGCCGATCGGTCATTTGTCGGCCGTGCTGACTGCTCATTCGATCGCAGTTCCCGCAGCTTTTATCTTAGTAACTTACGTAGAAATAGTCTTAGGAGAACTAATCCCCAAAGTATTAGCAACCCACGCCCCAGAACGCACCGCTTTGCTGCTGATGCCAGCCCTCGAACTTTGCTCAAAATTACTGTGGCCGCTGCTAGCAATTCTCAACGGTACCGTGCGGCTGCTGACCGGTTGGATTACCAGTAAAGAGTCTCAACCGCTGATGTCACCTTCCCAGGCAACTTTCGTTCAAAAAGATGCTCATTCAGCACTAATTTCTGGTCTATGGGAAGTGACAGCAGTTAACGAAAAACTCGGGTTAAACCTGCCAACTAACCAAGCTTACCAAACCATCGCCGGATTCGTGATCCACAATTTAGGTAAAATGCCCACTCCAGGCGATCGGCTATTGTGGGGCGAGTTGGAAATAGAAGCAGAAAATGTAGTAGAAGGCAGTTTAGAAACAGTGCTAGTGCGTCAGGTAACTCGCCCCTTATTTGAGCCGCAACATCCAGAACTCGTATTGAATTAATCCTAAATCAGGCTTAAATACTTCCTCGATCTATCTGTGTTAGGTTGTAATTAGTCGCTCAGTGCGACAATGTACCAGAAATCTGCAAATTGCATAAAGCACAGTTTAGGAGGTGGATATGCTAAAAACACTTTGGGCTACTGTTCGACAAGGGAAAATAGAACTGCTGGAGTTATCCGAATTACCCGAAGGGGCAAAAGTATTAGTAACAGTTTTACCTGATGAAGAAGCTGAGTTTTGGCTTCAAGCCAGTCAAACATCACTAGATACAGTTTGGGACAATACTGAGGATGATGTTTATGCCCAGCTACTCTAAAAATGACATAATTTTGGTTAGTATCCGCTCAATAATCCGGGGTAAATCGCTCAAGGATGCACATCAAATGACGCAAAATCGCTCCTGAGTGGGTAGTCCGCCCCGAATTATTGAGCCGATAACAAATTACCTTCGTTTACTTCACAGCCACCTTAACCGCACCCCCAACCAACTGCTCGTAATCCTCCAACAACCACGGAGGCAAACAAGTATTCGCATCCTGAACCCGCAACTGTCCAGGGCGACAATACAGCATCGCCGCCAACAAATTATTTACAGCTTTAGGCGCTCCAAACCCTTTACTCAACTCAACAACCAACGATTTAAAAAACTCGCGATCGCTCTCATGCAGCGGCTCGTTAATAAACCCGCTGCCCAGCATTGCTTTGTAACCCTTACCAAAATCGCTCCGGTACAAAACTTCTACTTGTTCGCCGGCAACGCTCAGCCACAAATCGGCAATTTGCTTGCGAATATGCCGCAAATCTGCTATTACCAATTCAGCCGTCGGGTCGATTTCATAAAGATTGACGGCAGCAGTTAATTGATTGAGAAACTGCGGCAGATAATCTTGTTTGACAAGTGTTGGTTCTGTTGTCGCAAATGCGCTTTCAAACACCTTTTCGTAATCTTCAAGCAACCACTGCGGCAAGCGGGTGCGAGCATCGGGAACCCGCATTTTTCCCGGCACAAAATACAGCATCGCACCCAGCAGAGCATTGATAGCTTGAGGATGCACCAACCCTTTACTAATGTCGGTCAATTTCTGCAAAAACTGCTGTTCGGCTTCAGTCATGGATTCTGCTTGCAAGCCGCAGCTAAGTATTGCTTGATATCCCTTGCGAACCTCTCCTTGATAAAAAGTTGCCAGTTTTTCTGAAGGAACACTCAGCCAAAAATCAGCCATTTGTTTTCGGATTTGGCGGAGTTCCAAAACAACCGATTCGTCTGACGGATCGATGCGGTAAAGATTGACGCATCCTAACAGTTGATTCGCAAATTGTGGCGATTGAATGTATTTAGCTAGCAAGTCAGAAGTTGACTCAGAATTGACGGCAGATTCTGTCTCAAAAACTTGTTCGTAATCCCCAATTAACCAGTGCGGCAAACGGTTGCGAGCGTCGGGAATTCGCATGGTTTCCGCTGGGAAATACAGCATCGCCGCGAGCAAGGCGTTGACAGCTTTGGGATGCACTAATCCTTTGCTAATCTGGGTTAATTGCTGCAAAAATATTTGTTCGCTTTCTATCATCGCTTGACGTTGAAAGCCGCTCTTGAGCAGGATTTGATAGCTGTTACCGGGCGCACTTCTGTAGGCGGTTTCGAGATTTTCGGTGGGAACGTTCAGCCAAAAATCAGCGATTTGTTTGCGGATTTGACGCAGTTCGGATATGGCTGAGATGTTTGAGGAGTTTCGTTGGTAAAGCTGGACGTTGTTCGAGAGAATCTCGTCAAAATCTGGCTGCTTGGGAATGCTATCCTGTAAGTTGCGCGATGCTTCCAGGTGGCTGGTTTGCCAGTTGCCAAAGAGTTCTTGGAATAATTTGCCGATCGCCCCAGAATATGCCACACTGTCAAAACAAGCCGGATTAGCTTGCATTTTTTGCTGAATTTCCTGCCGTTTTTGCTGCCGCAATTGCGGGTTAGTGCCGAGGGTAACGGCTAGCTGAATGTAAGATGCTTCGCTATTGGCAATTAAATCCGGCATAGAGAGCGATCGTAACACAGCGGCCCCCATTCTCGATCGCAAAGTATCACCATCCCTAACCACAGTTGGGATCCCCACCTCTAACGGATCTACAAGCGAAGTAGTCCCCGCATAGGGATAGGAATCCAAATAAACATCTCCCAACTTCAAAACTTCTTTAACATCCGCACGGTTAGGAAAACTCTTCAACACCCGCAAACGATTACTCTCAATGCCATACTTAGCAAAAACGGCTTTCATATTATTCACAAAAGCCCCCCCAGGATAATGATTAGTCCAGCTAGGGCCGAAGGGCATTAAAAACAGCACAGAATTAGGAACAGCCGCCATAATTTTTGCCCATGTTTCCCTTAACTCCGGCACTAGCTTATACAAATTTGCACTCGAAATAAAGACAACCGATTCCTCGGAAATGCCGATACTATTTGGGGTGAAATTAACGTTAGGAGTGTAAGGTTCGAGGGTATAGCTAAAACAGCACCCAGGCCCGTCAATAGTTGCTAATTCCTCGCGATAATGCTCTTGTCCTTCAGTTGCAGGTTCCATCAACTTACCAGCAATGTAATAGTCAATGTGTCGCATTCCTGTGGTAATGGGAGAATTAAAACAGGTAGTTTGTACCCGCGCCAATCGATGCAATGCTAGTAAACTAATCGGATGAGTAACCGCAGTAATATTGGTAGCAATCAGCAGAATATCTAAGTCATCAGCGCGGATTGTCTGAACTTGACTTGGCAAGTCATTAGACAGTTTAACAAGTCTGTCAGCGCGACTCTGACAATACTGTTCGAGTTTATTCCCGTCGAGATTGAGAGCGTATAAAAAAATTTCAAATTGCTCTCTATTCAGATATTCAAAAGCGGGTAACGTGGCGAAAGTTTCCGTCATCGCCCCAAAATGTTTAGTCAGGACACCGAGGCGAATTTTCTGCCTGTTTGCAGGTCTAGCCGGAAAAATGCAATCAATCGCAGCGCCACGATTTTTCATGGCATATTCAATAATATCTGCCCGCTTTGTGTATATATCCTTGAGATTTTTACTATTGAAGTACAGAGGAATAAAGTTAGCACTTTGGGTAAAAAACCAAGCGATGTCCTGCCAGACTTTTGAGTTTGGGTTCTTGAATATATTGCTATGCAAATAACTGACCCATCCCTGCACATACCGGCAATAATTGTCAGCTTCTCCTATTTCTTGAAAGAGAGTAGGCGCAGCAAACATAAATTTGAGATAGTCGTTGACAAACCAATTAGGTATAGCTGCCTTTTCATAGTTCAGCAGTAACTGGTCAGCACGACGATAGAGAGAGGCTGCTAGTAGGTAGTTAATATCTTTGGGATTTTTAACTCCCTGGGAGAGATGTGCCGCTAGTCGATCGATAACAGTCTTTTCGGCATCTGTCACCGCTTCATCTTTGATGTTACTGTTGAGCAGTAGCTGCTGCGCCTTACCTGCATCACCGCCATAGGCATTTGCCAGTTGTTCAGCAGGCAGATTCAGCCAATAATTGGCAAGTTGCTGCCGGGATTGGCGGAGGTTAGCGAGGTTTACTTCATTAGCTTGGTCTTTTTGATACTCTCCCACATATTGGGACAGCAAAGTTAAAAATTGTTCGGGTTTGTTTAATTCAACTAATTCGTTAGCAATTAAATTGCCGTGTTGCTGCAAAATCTGCTGTGACCAACGCACTTCTTCGGGTTTGTAAAGTTGAGAGTGGAGGTGAATAATTGTGGCTCTCATTAATTCTAATTTTGGGCGATCGCCAGCCATTTTTTGGGTTCTGCTAGAGCCGTCGCCGTGCTGCCTGTAATAGAGATAAGGCTTAGGTAATCGATCGCCTAACCAGCCTTTTTCATAGGCAGACACCCAAAATTCCCAATCTTCGCATCCCAGCTTCATCACTTTTTTCAAGCCACCTACTTGCTCGTAAATCTCCCTTCTAAATAGGGAAGTAGCAGGGGCTTGATTGTCTCTCAAAAACCGATTGGCATCAAAGTCACCGTGAACAACTAAATCGCAGTTTACTCCGAAGTGCTGCACATCTGTATAGACAAAACCAACCTTGGGTTTGGCTAATAAAATTTCCACGCACTCCTCTAGAAATTTGGGATGAAGTTTATCATCAGCATCTAGGAATAAAATAAACTTTCCTGATGAGTGCTGAACGCCAACATTTCTCGAATCAGCGGGTCCCGTGTTGGGTTTATCTATGAGGCGAAGCGATTTTTGAGGATACAGTTTAATTAAATAATTGGCGAAGTTACGGGTATCATCAGTGCTGCCATCATTGACAATTATGCACTCCCAGTTTGGATAAGTTTGACTGACAACACTTTCAACAGCTTCTCTGAGTAAAGTTGCGTGATTGTAGCAGGGAATGATTACGCTGACGAGTGTTTCTGCGGAGGTGCGGTAGGGCATGGCATTTAGCTGTGATGGAGAGAGTGAAACAGGTAATGTAGTGGCTGGTTTTACACCTCGGCGAGTGATTCCATATTCATCCCATATTTGCCGAGTTTCTTGGTACGATATTGGCGATGAATGTTGCAAACCTTGTTGATTTTCGTAGTACAAGCCGAGAATTTCTGGCAGGTGCACAATATTTTCGGTTTTGCCAATCCGCAGCCAAAATTCGTAATCGCCAGCCGCCGTAAATTCGCTTCGGAAATAGCCGTGTTTTTCGTGCAGCGATTTTCTCCACATCGGCTGAGGGCCAATAATGCAGCGCCGTTCGAGTTCGCTGTAGTCAAATGCTGGCCACTTCCAGCGCTTTTCTGCTTGGGTTTTTGCAAAAGTATCGTTAGCTGTGCTGGTGATTAATTGGTCAGCATAAAGCAGACTTACTTCGGCTTTTTCGTCCAAGTATTTCGCCATGAATTCTAGGGCATCGGGGCGGTGTCTGTCATCGGTATTAGCATTAGTCATGTAAGCTCCGCGCGACATCTTAATGCCTCGATTCCAGGCTGCATATAGTGTTTCGCGCTCAGAAGTGCGATCGTACACAATATTCGGATATTTCGCTTGAAATTCCCGCACAACAGACTGTTCATTTTCTTGGGAACCGCTGTCAATCACTATGATTTCGAGTTGACCTTGTTTGTACAGAGTTTGCTCTACCAAGTCTTGCAAGCAGCCGCGGATAAAATTTTCCGAATTGTAAGTAGAAACGATCGCAGATACTTTAAAAGCGGAGGGGAGAGGCTGCGAGTTCTCACCATTCCCTAATTCCCCCTGCAAGGCTGCATCAGTTGGCTGTTGAACGGAAGCATTCTCCGAATGTGCGTGCTCAGCTACTTGAACCAAAGCTGAGCTAACAATTGCAGCCATTTTCGACCAAGAAAACTTCTTAGCTTGCTCTAAACCCGCCGCAATTAATGAGTTGCGGACAGCGGGCTGCTGTATTTCCCGCAAAGCATTGACAAGCCCAATAACATCATCCCCGTTTACATAAACCGCTGCTTGTCCTGCTACTTCAGGAATCGAACCGTTTGGACAGGTGATGACTGGACAACCGCAAGCCATTGCCTCAAGGACTGGCAACCCAAAGCCTTCATATTTCGACGGATAAACTAACACTGAAGCACCAGAATAAGCAGATCTCAGTTCGCTGTCGCTTAGTTGCAGCGTGTGGACAGTATTCCCAGAACAGTACAATTTCAACTCTGGTTCTAATATAGGTTTGCCACCTGCACAGACTATATCAAAGTCAAACTTGTTGGTAAGTTGAGAAAAGGCTTTGAAGAATAATATTCCGTTCTTGTAACCATGCCAGCCTACTCTTTCGCCTACCAAAAGAAAATAGGGCTTGGTAATGCTGTATTTTGACTTAAAGCCTGAAACTTCTTCTCTATCGGCTGGCGAAAAATTGGCATCAATGCCACAGTGCGCTACAGCGATAGAATTTGAAGAAATCTGCGGAAAAACCTTAATTAAATCGCGGGCTGTATTTTCGGAAATGGTGATGTAAGCAGAGGCGTGGCGGATACCGCAATGCTTTTCTCTCCACTCGGAATGACCAATATTTTGTCCCATCAACTCTGGGATCATGTCGTAGGCCATGAATACCGATCGCGTTGACAAAGGCGTTGTATAATAAGTAGAAATAAATAAATCGGCTTTTTCTTCATCGCAGATTTGTTGGAGCATAGCGCGATCGCGATCGGTATTACCATAATCGTAAAGGGGAATAGTTCGATAACGGATACCGGGAAATTTTGGGGCAGTTCCGTTTCGATCTAAAATGATAATATTTTGAGCAAAGTTCGTATTAGCCCATTCTTGCCAGAGGGATTTCCAAACGCGAGCAATGCCTGTATTATTATGTTGAAAAAATACACCATCAACCAGTATTGTTAACCCGCTTCGCGAGTCACCATCCTCTTCTATTTCAGAAGGCGGTATCTTTGCTTCTTGTTGAATATTAGTAATTTTTCTAGAAGCTTTTAAGAAGTCTTTCGGTAAAAACGACTCCTTATTAACCGCCGCTAATTCTCCTTTTGCCAATTGCTCAAATAAATCTTCCGGCAAGTGTTTTTCTGTTAGTAAATGAAGAGACGAACCATTTGAGTAGAAGTTGAGATTAAACTTGGCAGCAAGGATTGAAAGAGATTTAGCTGTATAAAGAGAAACGTGCTGACCTTCGTGAAGCACATAGTACCACCATTCATTAGGTTTAGGATTGCTTTGTGGCAGCAATTCTGTACTCAGTAAAATATTTCGGGAAATCTTTAACAATTCTTCCAGCTCATCTATGGGGTGAACCAGATGCTCAAATACTTCAAATGCCGTGACTAATTCAAATTGGTTATTTGCGGCTGCATCAATCTCAAATCCTTGAGCAAATATATTTTGACAAAACTTGTCTAGCCAGTAAAAGTCAAATCCCGCATCTCTCATCAGCCTGACAAATAGACCATAGCCACCGCCGTAGTCGAGAAATCTTGCTTGATGATTAAAGAAGTTAAATAATAAATTTTTGGTTATTTGTGAAAATGACAAATTTCTGAACGCTAAGCCTACATCACTGCTAGCTATTGGCTGAGAATAAGCTTCGTCTAACCAGTAGGGTTCCTCAGTTTGAATAAATCCGCAGTTTGAACATTGAAAATAATCTACATCATATTTTCCCAGAACTTTACCCTGGGCAAAATGATGGGAATCGGCTTCGCAAACTTTGCATTTCAGGGGCATATGATATAGTAAATTCTTAACTTGAGAAAGGAGAGATTGATGATTCCATCGGTCTATAGTTAGCTGCCTAATATCTGGCAAATAAAAATGGGGCATTCCATCTTTCTCATTTACTGAGCTATAGATGCGAACCTTTTCTTGCCTCTGCGATTCACTTTTAATTAATAAGTCTAAATGATACACGCATAAGTCTAACAATGTTTCGCCCGGTTTCGTGAGCCCGTGAATGATTTCGTGAATCTGACCGCTATAAGTTAGAGACTGGTTATATCTAAATATCCGGCGCTGCCAGTCAGGATAATGGGGAGGGCTTGATACATAATGATTTTTGCTAAAGGGGCTAATCCATTTACGAGTAATCCAAAAGTTATCTGTTTTTGCGGTACTCCCATTTAATTTTAACTGCTGTAGGAAGTCTAAAGTTTTTTGATCTATAAATTCATCGGAATCAATTACAAATACCCAGTCTGTTTTAACTTCTTGTAGGTAAATATTTCGCTGTTGAGAGTGATTCCCTTGCCACGGAGAGTGAATAATTCTTGCTCCATATTGAGCGGCTATTTCACAAGTCTTATCCGTACTACCACCATCAACGATAATGAGTTCATCATAAGCATTTGCCAAGGATGTCAAGGCGATCGCGAGAGTTTTTTCGGCGTTTTGTACAATCATACAAACTGAAAGACTTGGCATAGATACCTCTGTTGTTAAAATTATTAAATAACTCTTTTTGGCAAATAAACTTGGTTGATAGGTCAGTCCAGCTTCACTTTAACAGTCTAATATAACTTACGCATAAATACCAAATAAATCGGATTGTTTACAACTGCTAAAGACTCAAATGCAGTATTTCCGTTAAAAAAATCGGTTTCTGCGTCCAGGACTATTTAACTGAGATGTTGCATCATGCTCAATCAGCTTTTTATGAACAGGCTCTCCGGCCTGTTCCACAAAAAAATTTATCTCTTGTGGAACGGGATCTCCGGCCTGTTCTTGATAATGGTGCAAGATATGAGTTTAACCGAAAAAGGGATTAACCCGATCGCCCTTACTCATCTAGACATTGACAAATTCCATTTTAGAGTGTACTGGTTACAGCCCACGAGGTCAATTCCACGACCTCACCTGAGACCGCCGCAGCATGGCCGGGATTCCTCACCACACAAAAACAAGTTACAATTACGTTAAGATTGATGAACATAAATAAAAATTCCCAAATCACAGGGACTAAAAATTAGGAGGATCGACCTCGGTGAATAAACGGTGGAGAAACGCTGGCCTGTACGCACTGCTGGCTATTGTAGTCATTGCCTTAGCAACGGCTTTTTTTGACAAACAGCCCCCAAGCCGCGAAGTTTGGAAGTACAGTCAATTCATTCAGGAAGTCGAAGGCAAGAGAGTAGACAAAATAAATATCAGTTCCGATCGCAGCAAAGCCCTGGTCACAGCCCAGGACGGCAACAAGGTACTCGTTAACCTGCCAAACGACCCAGAACTGATCAACATCCTGACCAAAAATAACGTAGATATTTCAGTTCTGCCCCAAAGCGACGAAGGCTTCTGGGTAAAAGCCCTCAGCAGCCTGTTCTTCCCGATCTTGCTCTTGGTGGGACTGTTTTTCCTGGTGCGGCGCGCGCAAAACGGGCCCGGCAACCAAGCCATGAACTTCGGCAAATCCAAAGCTAGAGTCCAAATGGAGCCACAAACTCAGGTGACTTTCGGCGACGTGGCCGGCATCGAACAAGCCAAGCTAGAGCTCGCAGAAGTCGTGGACTTCCTGAAAAATGCAGACCGGTTCACCGCAGTCGGAGCAAAAATCCCCAAAGGCGTACTGCTGGTGGGCCCTCCCGGAACTGGCAAAACCCTGCTCGCAAAAGCAGTTGCTGGAGAAGCAGGCGTTCCCTTCTTCTCGATTTCCGGCTCAGAATTTGTGGAAATGTTTGTGGGTGTCGGTGCTTCCCGCGTCCGCGACTTGTTTGAACAAGCTAAATCGAACGCTCCTTGTATCGTATTTATCGATGAAATTGACGCCGTAGGTCGCCAGCGGGGCGCTGGTTTGGGCGGTGGTAACGACGAACGGGAACAAACCCTGAACCAGTTGCTGACAGAAATGGACGGCTTTGAGGGCAATACTGGCATCATTCTGATTGCTGCCACGAACCGCCCCGATGTACTCGATGCGGCGCTGCTGCGTCCGGGTCGCTTCGATCGCCAAGTTGTAGTGGATCGCCCCGACTTCGGAGGCCGCCTAGAAATTCTCAACGTTCACGCCCGCGGCAAAACTTTGTCAAAAGACGTGGACTTGGAAAAAATCGCCCGCCGGACACCCGGTTTCACCGGTGCGGATTTGTCCAACCTACTCAACGAAGCAGCAATTTTAGCCGCCCGTCGCAACTTGACCGAAGTCTCAATGGATGAAGTCAACGACGCGATCGACCGCGTGCTCGCTGGCCCAGAAAAGAAAGACCGCGTGATGAGCGAAAAGCGCAAAACTTTGGTAGCTTACCACGAAGCCGGTCACGCTTTAGTCGGCGCGCTGATGCCCGATTATGACCCCGTGCAGAAAATTAGCATTATCCCCCGCGGCCGCGCTGGCGGTTTGACTTGGTTCACACCCAGCGAAGATCGGATGGATTCTGGCTTGTATTCTCGGTCTTACTTGCAAAATCAAATGGCGGTAGCTTTGGGCGGCCGCATTGCTGAAGAAATTGTCTTCGGCGAAGAAGAAGTAACGACTGGGGCGTCGAACGACTTGCAGCAAGTGGCAAGAGTAGCGCGCCAAATGGTGACTCGCTTCGGAATGAGCGATCGGCTAGGCCCTGTAGCTCTCGGTCGCCAACAAGGCAATATGTTCATGGGTCGCGATATCATGGCTGAACGGGATTTCTCGGAAGAAACCGCAGCGACGATCGACGATGAAGTGCGTTTGTTGGTAGAACAAGCTTACCGTCGCGCTAAAGATGTACTCGTTGGCAACCGCCATGTCCTTAATGCTTTGGCAGATATGCTAGTTGAAAAGGAAACTGTGGATGCGGATGAATTGCAAAATTTGTTAGCTAATAGCGATGTGAAAATGGCGACGATCGCCTAATCAATTTTGGATTTTGGATTTTGGATTTTAGATTAAATCTAAAGTTTGAAATCAATAATTGGGGTGATTCTGGGATTGTCTGGAATCGCCCCGATTTTTTTATGAGTGCGATCGATCGATTTTAGATTTTAAATTTTGGATTTTAGATTAAATCTAAAGAATGATATTATGTCCGGTCGCTTCGCCCGAAATCAGGTAGGGGCGGGTTCACCAATAATATCGGCCAATAATTGACAATCTCAAAAACCCGCCCGGCCGGGATATTATGGTCAATCGATCGGACATGATATCAGACATTCAGCATACCTTTTTCCAGCAGCTAGCGCTTAAATTCTTCCCAGGGAACTCTTGGTTCATCTTTTCGAGATTCAATAATCACACAGTCGTAAACATCCTCCCAAAGTTCGCCTGGGTACTCGAAGTCAAGCAGCACCGCGACTTTTTAGCCTTGAGAGTCAACTAAGAACTGAAAGTCGATCGGTTCGCCACCTTCAGCCAGCACGTCCGCCCAAAAATCTCTGTGTTCTTTGAGGTCAACAATTGCAGCAGTTTTTTACCTAACTTGTCAGTTAAAATTTGAACGCCGTGCATATTGTAAATTGCCATATATCGAAGTTAGTAAGCTGTATTAAAATTATAGGCGACTCACAATGATATGAGTTTACAATTTGGGAGCCTTCCCAAATCTAAAATCTAAAATCTAAAATCTAAAATTGCATGAATCATCAATCTTGGTTGACACAACTAAAAAAACACCGGGCGATCGCAGTCATCCGTTCCTCAGAAAAGGAACTTGCTTGGCAGATGGCATCATCGGTAGCAGCCGGAGGAATCCAGTTTATTGAAATTACTTGGAACACCCACAAAGCCGCTGAATTAATTGCCGAACTCCGGTCTAAATTCCCTACTTTTAGTATTGGCACCGGCACTTTATTAAACTTAGAAGAGTTGCAACAAGCAATCGACTGCGGCGCTCAATTTCTATTTACACCGCACACCGATTTAACTATGATTAAAACAGCAGTTGACGCCGGAGTGCCGATCGTCCCCGGTGCTTTTTCTCCCACGGAAATTGTAACCGCGTGGCAAGCAGGCGCTACCTGCGTTAAAGTATTTCCGATATCGGCTTTGGGAGGCGCGGCTTACCTGAAAAGCCTGCAAGGCCCCCTGGGACACATTCCTTTAATTCCCACTGGCGGGGTGACGCTGGAAAATGCGAAAGTATTTATTGACGCCGGGGCGATCGCCGTTGGTTTAGCCGGAGACTTATTTCCTAAACACTTAGTGGAAAATCGCGATTGGCGCGCGATCGTCCAAATTGCCCAAACTCTCGCCCAAAATTTAAGAACTTGTTAAGCCCTGTTTCCCAATCCAACTTTTCAAATCTACAATCTAAAATAGGACAAGCCAATCTAAAATCTAAAATCTAAAATAGTACGAGGTGTGAGAAATGAACAGGATTATTAACTCAACTTACTTCCGTCGCGCTGGAACTTTCTGTGCCGGCTGCGCCCTCACTTTTGCTACATTCTGCGGCGGTTCAATGACCGCATTTGCCAGCGAACAGCACAACATAATTGCCAATAAAATTATGCTGTTGCAGCAATCCAGCGAACGCTGGATTGAAATAGATTTGTCAAGACAAAGATTAATAGCTTGGGAAGGAAATACACCTGTTTACGCGGTGATTATTTCCAGCGGCAAATCATCGACTCCCACCCGCACGGGAACCTTTGCCGTTGAAACCAAACACCGCGTTACTAGAATGACTGGGCCGGACTACGACGTACCCGACGTTCCCTATACAATGTATTACGACGGAGGCATGGCAATTCACGGCGCTTACTGGCACAATTTGTTTGGCAATCCCGTTACTCACGGCTGCACAAATGTAGCTGTCAATCACGCTAAATGGCTATTTGAATGGGCCTCGGTGGGAACACCTGTGGTTGTGCACAAATCTCAGGTTTAGGGAATTGGGAATTGGGCATCGGGCATGGGGCATAGTCGAACATTATTAGAACTTATGCACCGATGGTCAGAAACCGGGTTTTTTTGGGAAATACTTTGGTACAGCCCTTAGATTGAGTAAAAAACCCGGTTTCTTTGGTCGTAGTGCGTCTAGGACTGGTTTTTTACGCGTACTTGCTTAACTGCTGCCTTCAACCACAATCCCAATTGTAGAAAACCTTACTAAACTCTAATTCCCGGAGTGCTGATTCATCAATAAAAAAATTACCTATACCACCGTCTCCCCACATGATATCTACTGTCTCATTGCAATCGGTATCCATTTGGAATAGAAGAATGTCTGGCTTTTGTTTTTGAGTGGAGTTACTCCTATATTTTCTTACGTCGGTTTGTGTAAAATCAGGATAACCACCTATTTTATGACCAAAGGAAGGCCATATGTCTAGGTACTCATCCTCTATTTCAGAGCTCATAAATAACTCTTCAATTTCCGCGCCTAAAATTTCTGTAAATTGGTAGTCACTGGTACTAATCGGCGCATATTTTTTAGTAAACTGCAAGCTGCAACAGCCATCAACAGGAAAGTATTCGGGTTCTGGCAAAAAATCATAATTGGTAATGATATTTTCAACTTGGAAGTCTGGCTGAGGAAAATAGATTATTTTGATTTTTTGCTCGACTGCGGGATTATCTACATTGGCGTAATTGCCGAAATCTAAACCATATAGGTCATCGTCAGCTATATAGAACTGTAAGATACCCCGATCGGGAAAACCATCTAAAGGCGGTATTTCATCAAAGTTGAGTTGCGCTAGCAAAAATAAATATTTACCGTCACAAGTTTTGGGATATTCAAAGCCTTTAGGTAAATAGGGCAATCCCCCAAATTTACTCTGCCACCAATTAACGTCATCATTATTCTGGGTTTGAATTTCGATGTAAGGTTTAATGGTAGCTTCGATTCTGTCGCGATACTTTTCTAGTTCTGGAGAGAGTGGACATTCTAGTTTGTAGTTCATCTGCTTTTAATAATTTTAGTCTTGGACACACTCCATCAAAGAAACCGGGTTTTTCACTTAATCGGCGGGCTGCAACGAATGATTTTCCTAAAAAACCCGGTTTCTGAGCTCCTATGCGTTCAGGAATGCTTAACTTAGCTGCACCACTGGTTTATCCTCTAACAAAGTTTCATTTGTCAGCAAATCTTCCACCGTAATGCGTAAAAAGCGCTGTTCGTCAACGCGGAACAAAACTTTTATGCGATCGCTCCCTGGATACCCAGGCGGCGTCAATTGAGCGATACTGCGGGCTCCTTCTTTATCATTTAGAGGCTGTACCGATGTTTGGCCCGCGAGTTGGCGAGTAATTAGCCTGTCGCCGTCAAAATATATCTCCGTGCCACCAGTTTCCGCTCCCAATTCGCCGATAATTAATTCTATACTTGGCTGATTTTCTAAAGAAGCCCCCAAGACTAATTCTACCGGTTCGCTCATCGGATAGGACTGGCCGGATTTGATTAAACTGTGCCAACTGTGGCAATTGTCGCGGCGGTTCCAGTAGCGAATTCCGTAACTGTGATAGAGAAAATCTTTGATTTCTATGCCTTGACTCAGTTGCAGAGCACCTTGGGCGATCGCCTCAAAGGGTTTGTCGCAGCGAATTTTGGCCGGCTCGAAATATTGCTGCACCCAACGCCCGACAGCGGGAATTTGCACAGTACCGCCAACTAGCAAAACTGCATCGATATCGCCAATTTCTAAGCCTTGGCGCCGCGCTTGCTGCAATACTTGATTCATGCAGTCGTCGAGTTTGTCAAAAAATTGATGTTCCGCGAGGATAGATTCAAAACGAGTTCGGTCTAATTCTAATTCGTAACTCTCAAAATTTTCGTCATCAAAATAAACCTCAACTGCCTGATTCACCAAAGACAACTGAATCTTTAACCGTTCTGCCAATCTCGTTGTAATCGGAGATTTTGCCAGCCCTTTTGTTTTGAAAAAATAGTCAACAAGCCAATTATCAATATCAGAACCGCCTAAATTTTGTCCGGCTTTAGCCAAAACGCGGGCAACTTTTGTTTTTTGCGCTGAAGATTCAGCTAATAACTTTTCGCCCCACTTAAGAATAAAACCGAGGGGCTTTTTGTCGGCGGAAGCGTCCAAACGCACTAAAGAAAGGTCTAGAGTGCCACCCCCGAAATCAATGACTAACAGATTTTCGCGATCGGCTAAACCGTAACCCAAAGCAGCCGCCGTAGGTTCATCCAACATCCGCACCTGTTCTACTTGCAGAGATTGTGACACTTTGCCCAACCAATGGCGGTAAGCTTCAAAACTATCTACCGGCACAGTAAAAATCAAAGAATCGATCGGCAAGGGCAGTTCGCGAATTGAGTTCACAATTTGACTCAAATACCACTCACCTACTTGTTCAAAAGTAATAAGTTGTCCGTCAAGTTCCGGCACAAAACCCTGAACAGAAGTGCCAATTCCCCGCTTAAAATTGCGAAAAAACCGAGAATCTCCACTCAAATCCCGGCCTTTGTCGCGGACTTGCTGACCGAGTATGACTTTACTTTGAGCAGCGTCCTCAACGTAGAGTAAACTGGGAATTAGGGGCGGATTTTGAGCCGAGATTGCCGACAATCCCGGTAATTTTAAAGTTTCGGGCTGCTGGAGGACTTGATTCCAGCGAGCGACGACGGTGTTGCTAGTTCCAAAGTCAATTGCGATCGTCATTCAGCCAAAATACACAGCTACTAGGGATTAGATTATAATATGGTATTTGGAGCGGCAAATGCAAATAGATTCTCAAATTGTGCTTGAATAAAGATTTTGTTACAACTGGAACAGCTTTAGCGGCGGAGTCTTCAATTTTGTGCAACTGCATATTTTTGTGGCAACAAATAAGCGCAACTTTTGTAAACTGTACAAAACTCATACCATTTTACATTTTAGATTAAAAAATTGAGAATGACTGACTGCATAAGGGTTGGGAATTTGGGCATACAGTTGCATTGTTTATTGAAAGTGGTATAACTTGTCCGCCGCCACCAAGCTTTTTCCTTTGATCTCAATCCTATTTTTAAAGGAAGCGTGCAAAATGCTGGATATGGGCGATCGCAAAACAGCACTATTGGCTCTAACACTGCTTGTCCCTGCTGCTAGTATTGGTATAGTAGCAGCCTTGTATATTGCCCCTGGAAGCTGGGGACAAACACTGTCAGTCTTTTGTCAAGTTTGGTTGCTAGTTTTTCCGATCGCGTGGTCTGTTTTTGTCGATCGCAAAAAGCTGCATTTATCCCTGCCCAAGCGCCAAGAATTGCTGGCAGGAGCTATTTGGGGAATATTCATGTTTGCGATGATTCTAGGTATCTATCGGCTTTTCGGCCAGCACTGGATCGATCCTGTAGTTGCTAAACAAAAATCGCACCAATTAGGTATTAGCAGCCCTAATATTTACTTAATTGTTGAAGCATATTTTGTGCTAGTTAACTCATTAATCGAAGAATTTACTTGGCGGTGGTTTGTCTGCAACAAGTGCCAGATTCTCATACCGGGAACAAAAGCAATATTTCTGAGCTCGCTATTTTTCACGCTCCACCACATTTTTGTAATAGCAGCTTACAGCGACTGGCCGGCTGTGATCTTAGGTTCCTTAGCTGTCTTCGCCGCCGGGATAATTTGGTCGCATTCTTATCTGACTTACCGTTCGCTGTGGTCGAGTTATATCAGCCACGCGATCGCAGATTTAGCCCTGGCAATTATTGGTTGGCAAATCCTCTTTAACTAGCTGCTTTTTCAGCGAATATCGTCGGCAATTATACAGTAAAAATTGACAGTTTTTCCAACTCGTTCTCCCGACTAATATCTCCCCCCATCATCACACAGAATTTCTGGGCGATTGCCCATCCCAAACCCGTACCGCCGTAACGGCGAGTAGTAGACTCGTCCGCTTGCGTAAAACCTTGAAATACTCTCTCAATTTGCTCTGTATTCATTCCAATTCCAGTATCGCTGACTGTGAAACTAATCCATTCTTCAGCAGCCGGAATATCCGAACTGGGTTCTTGACTGATGCTGTGCAATAATCTAACCTTCATATCTTCCCACAGGAAGATGCTTTCCGTTCAGCCATCTGCTTTTAATTCTAGGTTGGGTTTTGCTGGCGATCGCATAATTTTAGCTGCATGAAAACTGGCCCACATATCGCTACAAGCATCGGCGGCCGGGCCCCCAAGATCACACCGATTGTCATCTGGAATTGCCAACTTAGGAAAAATTATGCTTTCATAACATCCAATTTTTTGTAGGCGAAATCGTTTGATACATATCACGAAGCTGCTGCTACTGCTTAGGAGTCAAAGTTTGCACGATATAGGCCGATCCACCTTGAGTATTCCTTTGATCTTTATAGGGTGATTTGATAATTTCTGCTGAAGTTTTGTTACGGTAATTACTTAGACAGGAATTGGGCAGGAACGCTACATATACTCTGCCCCGCAGTGGCAGTCTCTTTTGGGAATTTTTTCAGGCGATCGCCTTTTATTAACAAATTTAAAACTCAGGCAGCTAATTAAATTTATATTGGTGAAACTCTATGTTCTGTAGCACGATTGGGAAACCTATTTTTTCAAACAGTGGACGCCTCAAGCAGGTTTTTTCAGGAACATACGACAAGTGAGGGCGAGGGATATCGCTTGAAAAACAGGGTTTCTCCCCTCATTCGCACGTCCACGACGGTGATTCGCGCGATCGCGCCCCTGCAGGTATCTGAGAAAACCACCATCTCTGAATCTTGACAAAATAGGATAGTGTATCAAGCAATGCCGACTGCACAGTTACCAAAAAATCACAGCCACTGATGGTATTTATATCTGTTAGTTCAATGGGGCCATCAACATTCTCAAGATAAGAATTTCCCTCTTGAATGCAGTATAAAATTTTGCCAAAGGCGATGTCAATCTACTGCATATTGTTGCTAATGCTACCTTTATCCCCCACATTAAAAGTTGGCTGATATTCGGTTTACCGTACATCCCTGTCTGTTTGATCGTAAATGATGTTATCTTTAACAGAGGGTGTTGTCTAGCTTGGTGTTTGTCGCGAACAAAGCTCCTATTTGATGAGGGATCTATCTTCAGAAGGAAATTTCGCTGCTCGGCAACTTATCCCTATAGGAACTGTTTCGCGATCACATCAATCGTTATTATCAATGCAATGACAGTGAAGTTTTGGCAGATAGATGTTGGGGTGTTGCGAACAGTCGATCGGTTAGATTCTATGTAAACACCAGGAAAGCGGTAATTAATATTCACCCGCCCCCCTTTCCTTTTGGGATCTAACATCAGCGCTGGTAGCAGCGCCGAAAGCGAGTTAAAGTCGTCAGCGGGACTTAAAAATGAAAATCACCTTTGTTCTTCCTACTCTGTCTCTGACTGGTGGAATACGAGTAATATCTATTTTCGCCGAACTTTTGAGAAAGCGAGGACACTCCGTGTTCGTCATCTCTGTACCCCGTCCCCAGCCGAGTATGCGCCAGCAAGTCAAGTCGCTGCTGCGGGGAGGGGGTTGGATTTCCCCACCTGAAAACGAACCCTCATTTTTCGATAAGTTAGGTGTAGAACACAAAATTACCGATCGCTACCGCCCGGTAGAAGACAAAGATGTACCTGACGCTGACGTAGTAGTTGCCACCTGGTGGGAAACCGCCGAGTGGGTAGCAAAACTCTCTCCCAGCAAAGGAGCAAAAGCTTATTTTATCCAGCACCACGAAGTTTTTGACTATCTACCTCAAGGTAGAGTAGAAGCAACTTGGATGCTGCCCCTGCACAAAATTACGATCTCAGAGTGGTTAGTTGAGCTAGCTCGGACTAAATATGGCGATAGCAAAGTTTCCTTAGCTCCTCCTACCGTGGACACCAAGCAATTTTACGCCTGTCCTCGCAACAAACAATCGGTTCCTACAGTTGGCCTAATGTACTCTACAATCTACTGGAAAGGAACCGACATCGCCCTCAAAGCTTTTTCCCTAGCGGCCGAAAACATCCCCAACCTGCGTCTGGTTGCCTTCGGTACAGGGGCCCCATCCTCGGAATTGCCCTTACCGGCCAATGCCGAGTATGTAATTCAACCCGACCAAGACAAAATCAAAGACTATTACAGCAAATGCGATGCTTGGCTGCTGGCGAGCCGCTCAGAAGGCTTCGGCTTGCCAATTATCGAAGCGATGGCGTGCCGCACTCCCGTCATCAGTACCCCAGCAGGTGCTGCTCCTGAAATTTTGAGCGGCGGTACTGGCATACTTGTAAGACCAGAAGATCCCGAAGAAATGGCCAAAGCCATAGAGTCTATCTGTCAGTTGCCAAATTCCAAGTGGCAAGCCATGTCGGACGCCGCCTATGCCAAGGTGAACAATTATACTTGGGAAGATGCCACGGATCATTTTGAAGCGGCATTGAAAGTTGCTGTAGACAAATCTAAGCAGCGCGAGGTTAACATAGTTTCCTGTTCTCCCTACTACGATGTAACCCAAGGAAAAATTCCGGTTGGATGCTAAGTGCCGCGCGGCCCTTTGAAATTCGGCGCTACGGGCGTTTTCGGCGCCGGATTCTGGGGAGAAACTCAATATCGTTTGGTGGGGTGCTTTTGCCACAACTAAAATCGCCTCTGTCCTGTTTTCTACGCCGCAGTCTAGAGACGAATTCTGACCGCACCGACGAGGGAATACTGGTTATAAATTGCTCTGCCCAAATCTGAACCAGAGGGCAACGGAGGTTTTAAGGCTGGCTCCGTTACAGGTTAAACTTATCTAGTCGTCAAACATCTCCCGATTTGTAATGGGGAAAAGTCCCTGACGACAAAGTAAGATCGGCTCGACTATCGAGTTACGATCGCCTCCTGCAGAGATCCGCACCCCGCAGAAAAGCCAAACAGAGGCTGGTAAGTGCGAACTTTTTGTTATGGAGGAGTTTTAACCAGTATCAATCTTCAGCATCTACTCATGAAAATTACTTTTGTCCTTCCTACCCTTGGTCTTACAGGTGGCATGAGAGTTTTATCTATCTACACAAAACTTCTTCAAAAGCGAGGACACAAAATACTGATCGTCTCCACGCCCCCGCCGCAACCGACTGGGCTCCAACAATTGCGCTCGCTGCTCAGAGGTAGGGGTTGGGAGTCCGCTCCAAAGAAAGAACACTCTCACTTTGACAAGGTGGATGTCGAACACCGAGTTCTCGAAACCTACCGTCCAATTACCGACCTGGACGTACCTGATGCCGATATTGTCATGGCTACTTGGTGGGAAACTGCCGAGTGGGTGGCAAAACTCTCTCCCAGCAAAGGAACGAAAGTATATTTTCTCCAACACTACGAGGCTTTTGACTACGTACCAAAAGGTCGAGTAGAGGCAACTTGGAGGCTGCCGATGCACAAAATCGCTGTGGCCCAGTGGCTGGCCGATATAGCTCGGAATGAATACGGCGATTTGTCTGTATCTCTCGTCCCTCCCACCGTGGACACCAAACAGTTTTTCGACCCCCAGTCGCGAGCGAAGCAGCCGCGAGGCAAGCAATTAGTTCCCACAGTCGGGATGTACTATACTACAACTCCTTGGAAAGGCTGCGATATTGCCCTGAAAGCTTTCTCTATAGCTGCTAAAAAAATTCCCCACCTTCGTTTAGTTGCCTTTGGTTCCGGCCATACTCCTCCTCCCAATTTTCTGCCGCCTGGCACTGAGTATAATAAGAAACCGACTCAAGACCAACTAAAAGAATTTTACAGCAAATGTGATGCTTGGCTGTTTTCCAGCAGATCCGAAGGCGTCGGCTTGCCAATTTTAGAAGCTATGGCTTGTGGCACTCCAGTCATCGGCACTCCTGCTGGTGCGGCTCCGGAACTACTTGCTGGCGGGGGTGGCATACTTGTCAAGCCAGAAGACCCAGAGGATATGGCAAAAGCGATCGAGCAGATTTGTCAGTTGCCTGATGCCGAATGGCGCGCCATGTCCGAGAATGCTTTGGAAAAGGTGATAAATTATACTTGGGAGGATGCAACTAATCTCTTCGAGGCGGCACTATACACTGCTTTGGAACGTCAAGCACAATTAACGAACAAGACGTAAAATTGAGGTGGATTTAAAAGATTGGGATTGGGCGATCGTTTAAGCGAGAATTTTTATCCGGCAATTTCAGTTGTCTTTCTACAATTTTACTGCCAAAAAAGACCTATGGTTGCATTAATCCCACTTGCTATGTTCGGCTTTATTCCAGTCGTTTTTTACCTGTTTGTGAGGTTTCCGGCTCAGCGGGCAGTAATTATAAGTTTTGTGGTAGCATGGCTGTTTTTGCCGCAAGCTTCTTATCCCATCCCCTCATTGCCACCGTATACCAAAATCTCTGCAGCTTGCTACGGCATTTTGCTGGGGACTCTTATCTACGATACTGCGCGCCTCACATCTTTTAAGCCCGGTTGGCTGGATGTGCCAATGGTAATTTGGTGTTTGTGCCCAATCGTTTCACAACTTAGTAATGGTGGCAGCCCGATTTCTCCGACTTTCAACCAAATCGTTACTTGGGGTTTGCCTTATTTTTTAGGACGCTTGTATGTGGGTAGTTTAGACGGGCTGCGACAATTGGCGATCGGCATTTTTGCAGGTGGGTTAGCCTACATTCCTTTTACTTTAATTGAAGGGGTTAGGGGCCCAATTTTGCACCAAATGATTTACGGCGTCAATGCCTTTGAGGACTGGGGTCAAGCAAGGCGTTTGGGGGGGTGGAGACCAGTAGTGTTTATGCAGCACGGTTTGATGGTGGGCCTGTGGATGATGACAGCCGCCTTAATGGCTGTTTGGCTGTGGCAAACTGGGACGCTTAAAAAGTTTATGGGCCGTAACATCAAGACTTTAGCAATTATATTAACTATCGCTTTTTTCCTGTGCCGTTCTACTGGCGCCTACAGTTTATTTGCAATCGCGTTACTCTTATTATTCTCGGCAAAGTGGTTTCGCACCTCTTTGCCCCTGCTATTCATAATTGGATATATAGTGTTTTATCTGTACATAGCTGCATCGGGTCAATTTTCGAGCACAGACGTGATTCATTTCATCACTCAAGTATTTGGCGAAGAACGAGCCGGCTCTTTGAAGTTTAGATTTGACATGGAAGAGATATTGGGGGAAAAAGCGCGGCAAAGATTTCTTTTTGGCTGGGGAGATTCCGGCGGAAACCGCGTGTACGACGGGTACGGTAATGATATCTCGGTCACCGACAGCTTATGGATTATTGCATTTGGCGTCAACGGTGCAGTCGGTTTAGTTAGTTTATTTTCTTCATTGTTACTTCCTGTTATCGTCTTTTGCGTGAAGTATCCCGCCAGAACCTGGTCTAATCCCAAAGTAGCGCCCGCGGCAGCCCTGGGAGTAGCCTTAACTATGTACGTGTTTGACTGTGTTTTGAACGCTATGACTAACCCGATTTTTGCGCTGATTGCTGGAGGAATATCGGGTCTGGTCTTAAAAGCTCCAGAAAGTCTTAAGGCCAAGAAAACCAGTTCGCCACCAAGAAGACAGTCGCTGGTTCACCAAAAATTAGGATGATTTTCAGGAATGCGATCGCGGCTTCACTCAAAGCTTGAAAATATCTTGCATTCGCTGAATACAAAAACTAAAAAATCTACCCTTTTTGTATGCAATCAAGTTCAGAAGTTGCGAGATATTTCTCAGTCGGCTAAAATTTTAATCTCATAAACTCTTTTTTACCTTCATTTGCCGTGCTTCAACAAGTATTAGCACGGGATGGCTTTTTTATTGAAACTGTGTTGCCAGTTGTAAACTTAAAAAGGGGCTTTATACACTTTTTCTCAAACGATCTGATTCTTTACATAATCTTTAAAAATCCTGACTAGACAGGCATGGTCTAGGAGGATATACTGAGAAAAGTATGTTCACTGAAGCGCCCAAGTAGCTAAAACACGAAACTGTATTGTGGGTTATAATAGTTTGAGTTGTAGTTTAATATAAGGCGGGAAGGGAATAATAAATGAAAACAGTTAATTTATTGAATGTCTCCATCGATAACTTGTCAATAACAGAGTTGTTTGAAAAACTCGACTGCGAAGGTGGTGTAGTATTTACGCCAAATGTAGACCACTTGATTAAGTTGCAGTATGACCGCGACTTCTATGAAGCTTACAATACATCTACTTATAGAGTCTGCGACAGTCAAATATTGATGTATGCCTCCAAGTTTTTGGGTACTCCTCTCAAAGAAAAGATTTCTGGTTCGGATTTGTTTCCTGCATTTTATATGTATCACAAGGATAACGAGAAGATTAAAATATTTTTGCTAGGAGCTGCTGAAGGTATTGCTAAGAAAGCCCAGGAAAAAATTAACCAAAAAATTGGTAGAGAAATAGTGGTTGAAGCACATTCTCCTTCTTTTGGCTTTGAAAACAATGAAGAAGAATGTGAAAAAATAATTGACCATATAAATAAATCAGGAGCGACAGTTCTGGCTATAGGAGTGGGAGCGCCCAAGCAAGAGAAATGGCTGGTTAAATATAGGAGCAAATTAACACACGTCAAAATTTTCTTAGCCGTAGGTGCAACCATTGATTTTGAAGCTGGTTGCAAAGCTAGAGCTCCCAAATGGATGAGCGAAGTCGGCATAGAATGGGCGTACCGACTGTTAAGTGAACCGAGAAGGTTGTGGAAAAGATATTTGATTGAAGGTCTGCCTTTTTTCCGATTAATCTTAGAACAAAAATTAGGGTTTTATAAAATGCCTTTCATCGAGAGCAAAACCAGCCAGCTAGAATGGAAAGGTGGCTCCTAAAAAGGTGAGCCACAAATCTCTAGCATAAATTAAGCTGAGTATCCGAGAAAGTTCGTTTGACTTCAAGGTAAGACGGATGCAATCTGTGGATAGTCCGATCGCACTTTCTCTCAAAATAATTCATTTTTGCTTTCAAGTCCAGGTAAAATCGGAAAGAAACCTTTTGTGGAAAATCCTAATTAGGGATGCAACCGATGAATCTGCCTTCTTTCTTGTGGTTGTGGAAAATAGCGGCTTGGTCAATGGGTGTTTCCCTGTTGGCTTACCTGTTGCTGGCCGTTACTGGAACGTGGATGTTTGCCGCTAGGAGTACCAAAAAACAGCGCCCAAAATGGCTGCGTCCCTTTCATTTAGCCACTGGTGCGGGGATGGCGACTTTGGTAATTTTACTGCTGGGAATTGGTGTAGTCGGTACCCTAGGATACTACGGCAATTTGGGTCACTCGGCTCATTTACCGGCGGGGTTAGCTGTTGTGGCTTTGGTGTTGGTTTCTGTTGGAAGCGGGCTGCAAATTGGCCCTAAACATCCTTGGGCGCGTCCCCTCCACATCGGCACTAATTTGGCCTTGTTTGGGGGATTTGTGACTGTGTTGCTCACAGGATGGACGATCGTACAAAAGTATTTGCCGAAAGTTTGAAACCTGTCTATTTGACCTCAAACTATATCAAATGTGCAAGTGAAAACATATATTTAAGGTGCGCCGCAGCGCACCCTAAGTTTATTTTTTTTGCGTGAGTCCGCTTTTGGTGATGAATTCTAAAATATGCTGCGCGGTAATCTGTGGCTTTTCTAAGTGGGGAACGTGCCCGCAGTCGGGTATCCAAATTAGTTGAGAATTTGCGATCGCCCTTGCAAACTTTTCCGCATCTGCCGTCCCCAAAATCCGATCTTGTTTTCCCCACAAAATCAGCGTCTGCTGCTGAATTTGCGATAATTTTTCCCCAAAACCACCGTAACCGCCGCTTTTGGTAAACGCAATTAAAGCTTGATTCCAGTTGGGCATTTCCAAGTGCAAAGCAGCACAAGTTTGAGCGTCAACAGAAGCAAAATTTTTATCGAAATAAGCATTGACGCTAATTCGCTGGCGAATTTTGGGATTGCGTAAAAATGAAGTTGCCAAATATCCTAAAGGAGGAATTAAAAACTTTCCCTTATTAGAACTGATGGCAAAACCTGCGCTATCTATTAACACTAATTGTTTTACAGCTTCGGGATAATTGAGAGTGAAATCAATTGCTGCTGCACCTCCCATTGAAGCACCGACTAAGATTACAGGCTGCGAAATTAGCGTTTTCCAAAAATAGTAAAGATGACTTTCAATTGCCCTCGCGCTGAATGCCAAACCAGCCGATCTTTCTGTAAAGCCAAAACCCAATAAATCAACCGCCCAAGTTTCATTTTCGGCAGCTAGCAGCGGCAACAGGCGGCGGAATTCAAACAAGGAACTGTCGAAGCCGTGAATTAGCAAAATTGGTGTGTTGCCACTGCCTTGGCGCACATAGGTTGTGGCAATTGGCCCAGAAGATAGGGGAGTTGTAATTGCTGCTTGTTGAATGCTTTGGGCTAAGGCAATTGAGGTAGATTCTGTGAGTTGTGCGATCGATTTTGGCAGAAAACTTGCTGGCATAATTCTTGATAAATTGTGAATCGGTAGGGGCGATGCCACTCTGTCCGCCCTAACATTTAAGTATATATGCTTGCTCGATCGCTATTTGAGGAGTTGGGGCGAGTCATTAAAATTCGATCGATACTCAGTATCCCTCAGCCCAGGCTGAGGTTTGTCGTGCGATCGCCAATATAGCAATTCTCAATTGCCCGCAATATAGTAAGGATACGGCACCGTGCCTACGGAATATGTGTATTGCACTCAACAGGATAAGGTGTACCGCTGCGTGCGTACCCTAAAAAATGCAATAGAGGCGGGTTTGAGCCGGATTTGTCGATCGCAAAAACCAGTCTAAAACCCGCCCCTAATGACAAGAGTCACCAATTAACCGACTAATTCTTCGCCCCTACGCCCACATACATAATCGACGTATCCTCATTAATTTTGATTTTAAACAAGCCCGACTTTTTGTAATCAAAATAGTTAGCGATATTAGAGATTAGCACTTGAGAAACTTGTTGGAAACTCTCCCCCGAAGGAAATAGCTGCTTTCCACTTGTAAGATTCCCCCAAAAACCGTGCATCAGGGCTAAAATAGCGCCCATTTCTCCAAACATATCAAAACCTTTAATTTCAATCTTGCCGAAACCCGTATCGCGCATTACCACAGACAGTTCATCCGGGGTAACAAATTTTTCCCAATCGTGAACACCGCGCCTAATTTCCTGCAATATATTTTCCATCAGCCCAATCATCACAACTTGCGACGAAAAAGTTCGATTAATTGTATCAAAAAAAAACAATCCTCCAGGCTTCAGAATTCTGTGAACCTCAGACACAACTTTTTTGTAATCGGCCACGTGTTCCAAAACATCCACGCAGATTACAACATCAAAGGTATTGTCTTCGTAGGGCATATTTTCGGCAAAACCTTGCTTGTAGTCAATCTCATAACCGCTAGTAACTGCGTGATTTTGAGCCGCTACAATACATTTTTGCGATCGATCTATTCCAGAAACAATAGCACCTCTCTCGGCCATAAACTCGCAGGAAAAACCGCCGCCGCACCCGACATCTAAGGTTTTGAGCCCTTGCCAATTAGTCGCGTGTCTGTCGAAAAACTCAAATCTGGGTTTATTTAGATGGTATAAGGCATAAATTTTAGCATTTTCGTCCCACCAATTATCGGCATTTTCCTCGTAAAATTCTAAGTCATTTTTTACTTCTGTTTTCTGCACGGTTTCTCAGTCCTGATTAGTGGAAAATATAGATGGCGATTGCACTTTTGCGTGATTTTATAGGACTGACGCCAAAAAAACCAATTTCTGTAGAAAATCGGATGTTTCGTGACGAGTTCACAGGCAGACACCGGGTTTTTGAATCTGTGCGCGTAAGTTCTATGTTCTCGTTAGTTGTGAATCGCCACAGTTTTTTATTATAATATCTCTGGCATAAATTTCAACCCGATGGATCGCGTTTCTATTATCATCCCAGCCCTCAACGAAGCGACTTGTCTGAAACGCACCCTCCGCCAACTCAGCATCCTTAATCCTCCCGCTTGGGAAGTGTTGGTGGTAGACGGCGGCAGTCAAGACGACACAGCCGCGATCGCACTTTCCGCCGGCATCCGCGTTATTTCTAGCAGTATAGCCGGACGTTCCCTGCAAATGAACTTAGGTGCTCAAGTCGCCACCGGTGAAATTCTGTGCTTTCTCCACGCTGATACTTTAGTTCCCGACGACATTGTAGCAGTCATCCAGAAAACATTGTCCGATGCCGAAATTGCCGGCGGCGGGTTTATCTCCCTGATGGCTGGTTCGCAGCAAACAAGATGGGGTTTTTCTCTCCACAATTACCTGAAAACTTATTACGCGCCGCTGTTATTTCGACCTCATTTATTTTTCCAAGGATTGCGCCTGCTGTTTGGCGACCAAGTTATTTTTTGTCGCCGTACCGATTTTTGGGAATGCGAGGGTTTCGATGCTGCGCTGCCAATTATGGAGGAAGCGGATTTGTGTTTGAAGTTAGTGCGACGGGGGAGACTTAAGTTAGTCAATCGGGTAGTGGAAAGTAGCGATCGACGAGTGGCGAATTGGGGCGAATTTAAAGCAATTGCGATCTATCTTGCGATTGGTTTTTTGTGGGGTTTTGGCGTTTCCCCAAGGTATCTCCAGCAGTTTTATGAAGACATCCGCTGAAACCGAAAATTTGATTAAATTCCCAAAATGTACTGCCTGTAATTTTTGGGCAAAACTTTTTCCAACAGGTAAATAATCGCCAAACAACCTAACAAAGTCCCCGTAACTAAAAAGCCGAGCTTCAGCAGGGGATTTACCGGGTCAATAAACTTATAAAACACTAACAACACATATATCACTACTGTCGAATCCAGGAGATATATAGGGAATGAGTAAGCAGCCAATATTTTGACTAACCCAGATACTCTACTGGGAAGTGCGATACTCTTAGAAAATGCGAGGATAGATAATACGAACAAAATTGCGTATCCTTGAGCAGATAGTTTAAAAAACGAGCGGAGAAACCATCCCTCCGAATTAACTCCACTTATCAGGTAATATTCCCAAATGCTCGCTAGATAAAAAAGGATTGTTGCCCCTAAAATTGGCATTTTTTTACGTTCGAGAACGGGTTGAATTCTGTCATACGAGCTGCCCAAAAATAGACCTGTTGAAAATGGCAAAATCCAACTGAAAATCCAGCGCTCCATCAAAGGTAGAGGTATTGATATATATTTGAAAGCGGTTAAGTAGAAGAAGATTGTAAAAATTGCTTGAATTGTTAAGCCCAAAGCCAAAACTTTTCTGGGTTCTAAAACTCTGAATTTCACTAGCAGCCACCACCAGCCGTAGCATTGAACAATCACAACGATGAAGTAATAGGGAGGCATTACTGAACCCGTCAAGATATCTCTGAGTAGTGAAAGTAAATCAAATTTTTGGATTTCTCCCAAATTATTTAAGACGTACACAGCTACTGACCAAAACAGATAAGGGGGTATAATTTTGGACAGTCTTTTTTTGACTACCAGTGCGGGATTATTTTGGTTTTCCAGTTTGTTGGTGAGAAAAAAACCGCTCAACAATAAAAATGCTGGTACGCAAAATAGTTGAAATGTATCGATCGCCACAAATAAAATTCTGCGATCGCGAAATGTAAAGAACCCCGCATGAGTAATCACCACACTAACGATAGCTAAAGCTCGGATCAAATCAAATTCAGCGAACCGATTAGAAACTTTTTGCATGGTTCAAATTAGATTGCCACAATTTGAGTCAAATTAGGAATGTTTTTTCTGATACAAAATCCGGGTTGGCTATCCCTTTTATCATTCGGCGGTTGAAATCGCTCAATAGTCAAGGGAACTGCCCTCCCACGCACAAGCGAGATAAAGGGGGTAATTAAGCCGGATTTGGTATGAATAGTAGGATATCATAAAATTTTATACTTGCTTTGATATTCACAAAACTTATGTCGGCAAAAACAAGTCACCGAGTGCTGGGATTGAGGAATAAAAACTATAAAAACTATTGCGAAAAAAAATCTACCTAAATTAGGTAGACTTTTAGAAATGTTCAAGCAATGAGTTCACTGTTGGCTAACCGTTGTTGTGATGGATGTGCGACGCAGAAACACTATCCAACTGCTCGCGCCCGTTGCGGATCACGCGCAGCATATCGCTCAACTTGTGCTCGATATTATCGAGCACTTGGTCGGCATAATCATCGGCTCCGTTTTGAATTTCCTCGCATTCAGCCATCGCCCTGACTCTCATCTCTTCCAATTCCTCTTGAGCCTGGTAGCGAATTTGTTCGACTTCCGCCAGCGTCGCCTGCTGAATTGCCTCGCAGTCGAGCAAAACTTGCTGCCGCAACTGATCTGCCTCTATCTTCGCCTGCTGAAGCAGGCCCATATCGTTTAAAATTTCTGCAGCTCGCTGTTCTGCTGCTTCTATCACTTCCTGAGCATAAAGTTCTGCCTCTTGAAGCAAGTCGTCCTTGTGCCGGATGATCGTCTCGGCTTCCTGAAAGGCGATCGGCAAATTTAGCCTCACCAAGTCTAACTGATCGAGCAACTGTTCTTCATCCACCAGAGTGCGTCTGGTCATGGGAATTCGCGGACTGTCGAGAACAATTTCCTCAAGCCTGTTCAATTCCCGCTGGATGTCTACTCCTGCGGTTCGGGTGGGGTCTCCGAAGGTGGCTGTGTTCTGAGGTGATTCGTTCTCAGTGCCGCGTCCGGTAGTGTCGGGTTCGATGCGAGTTGGTTCCTGCTGGCGTAACATTTGTAAATATCTAGGGCGACGTGTTTCGGAACAAGATGATCTACGGAGCCACCAAACTTGGCTATTTCTTTAACTACACTACTACTTAAAAAGCTGTACTCGTTAGAAGTTGCCAAAAAAACTGTTTCAATTTCACCCAGAAGGGTTTTATTGGTGTGGGCCATCTGGAGTTCCATTTCAAAATCTGTTAATACCCGGAGCCCCCGCAGCAGCACTTTGGCTTGTCGAATCTTAGCATAGTTTACTGTCAAACCCTCAAAACTGTCTACTTCTACATTTGGCAAGTGTTGGGTAGAGCGCAGGATCTGCTCGATCCGTTGCTCTACGGTGAACAGAGGGGTTTTGCTGGGGTTTCTGACTACGGTAACAATTACCCGATCGAACAGTTTAGATCCCCGCTCGATAATGTCTGCGTGACCGAAGGTAATGGGGTCAAAGCTGCCTGGATAGATTGCAATCACGAGTTTGGCTCAACGGAGTGGGGGGGAGTGGAGGAGTGGAGGAGTAGGGGAATGGGAGAGTAGGATAGTGGGGCAGTGGGAGAGTGGCAGAGTGGCAAAGCCGGAGATGTGGAAAATCTTCCTTCTTCCTTCTTCCTTCTTCCTTCTTCTGACGGACATCCGTTACATCCGTTACATCCGTTACATCCGTTACAGAATCCGTTGCCGAACTTCCTTCTTCCTTCTTCCTTCTACTTTTTCATCGAATGAGCTTTGTAGAAAGTTTCGAGGCTTTGCTTGTCGCCCACAAACCGCCAGTGCCAAGGCTCGTAACTGACGCCTTGGCGATTGTTTTTGGGGAAGGACATTTCAAAGCTGAAGGCGACGGCGTTGGCTTCTAACCACTTGAATGCTTCGGTATTTTCAAAACTGGGACTGAGGTTGTGTTCCGGGGCGCTGCCGTCGCCGATGTCGATCGCATAACCGGTGTGGTGTTCGCTGTAACCTGGTGGGGCGCTGACTTCGGCTCGCTTGCTGGCGTTTTGCCTGCGTTCGGCTTTCACGTCAAAAAATACGTGCTGTTGGTCTTGCAGGGAGCGAAAGCCGGATATGGGAGCGAAATAGATGCCTGATGCCGCTGCGGCGTTGACCATTTCCTGATATTTTGCTGCTGCTGAGGTGCGGAGTTTGACGCTACCGTCGGAGGTGACGCTTACCAAGTCTTTTGCTGGTGCTTCTGGGTACGGCAAGTGTCCCAGCAGGTTTTCTGGGATGCCGGGGGCGGTGGCTTTGGGGGTGGTAGCTGGACTTGGGACAGACGGAGACGCGGAACTGGTGGGCGCTGAGTCTTGTTGAGTTTGCTCTGCCTGACTGGTGGCTGGGAACAAGTTAAAGTTGAGGTGCAGCCAGATGCTGACCCCAAAGGCTAATGCGGCCAACCCTAGCAGTTTCCAAATCAGCCCTTTTTTCTTAGACTGACTCTGCCCTGCTTCTGGGTATGGGTGATCTCGCACTGCTTCTGGAATTTCGTCGGCGACAAGCTCCGAGGCTTGCGCGGGTTTTCTTGACAGACTAGCGTTATCCAAGCCAGCTCCACTCCTGCACTTCAATAAGGCTCAACGTTACAAATTGTAGACCGATATGGGCGATCGGACAGCTACAATTGCCGCTGAGAGTATATCATCTCTTTCTGACCTCGCCCCGTCCCATCCGCCAACTCTCGCATTTGTTACTTGGGCCCACAGTCGATCGTCCCTGCGAGGTCGAACTGGTTGGCGCTGGTAGCGCTGGTTTATTTTAAGTGTAATTTGTTACTGTTGTTCGACAAAATCCAACAATTCTTCGATCGACACATCAAACGTCCGCGCCAATTTTAGCAGAGCACCGATGTCAGCCATTGCCATACCGGGCGATCGGGCATAACTTTTAACAGTATTGTAGGATACTCCAGAGCGATCGGCTACTTCCTTTAGCGTCCAGCCTTCCCTAGCAGCAAACTCTCTGATCCGCAATTTAACCAATTCGCCTCTTGACATTAGGGTGAAATTTCACCTATACTATATATGAGATTGAAAGCGCCGACCACCGCAACCGCAGGACGGGGCCTAATCTTCCACAACATCAAACAAATCTTCAATCAACAGGTCAAAAGTTCGAGCTAATTTTTGCAAATGAGTAACGTCAACCGTTGCTAACCCGGGCGAACGAGCATAATTCTTAAGCGTGCTGTAGTGAACTCCCGATCGCTCAGAAACCTCTGTCAAAGTCCAACCCTTCTCGGCAGCCAGCTCTCGAATCCGCAACTTAATCAATCCCATTCTTGACTACAGGCCAGTATTGGCCTTAAAATATTTACATCATAAATAGCGATCGCCCCCCGGCCTCGAAAACTGAAGAGCGAACAGCTATTTATTCAAATGACCGACAATTTGGCATTCACCAACAAAAAGTAGGATTCACCAACAAAAAGTAGGATTCACCCAAAATCAAGTCGGATTCACCCCAAACAAGTCGCAGTCACCCCAAACAAGTCGGAGTCACCGAGTCACCAACCATGATACCAAAACAAAACTCAGAAGCCAAGCAAATAAATCCACTCTCTCGCTTTGTAACCAAAGAAGCAGTTGCCAAAGTCTTGAAAGTCAAGCCAGAACTGATTCGGGACATTCGCTGCTGGGCTTACGTCATCCACGTTGTGGGAGTTGGGATTAGTCGGTTTGTCAGCTACGGAGATATGCCGCCAATTTTAGGAGTCGAACCGCCGACGCTGCAAGATTGCAGTCGGTGGCGGAAACGCTGGAGAAGCAGCCAACATCAAGCACCGATATTTTGGGTAGATTTTTATGAGGGGAAATTTCGGCAGTCTCGCGGTGTGGAAGAACTCTTCAACTGGGGTAAGTTGGTAGGTAAGATTAAGCACGGGTTGTCAGAATTGCAGGTGCAGTTACTGCGGAACATTTATTGTCTGATGAAAGAGTGTATTCAGGCTTTTTGAGTAGAGTTTGTTTAGCAAACCCCTTAACTAATTTTATTCGTGAGTAGATCCATCGGGCATAATTGCACCAGTGAGTTTAGCATTTGTAAAGTTGGCTCCCCCTATTTTTGCACCAGTTAAGTTAGCGCCAGATAAGTGTGCATAACTTAAATTTGCTGCGCGGAGGTCGGCTGAAATTAGGTCAGCACCACTCAGTTTTGCACTGTTTAAGTCAGCTTGTCGCAAATCAGCTTCGGTTAAGTCTGCTGTAGTTAAATCGGCACTGTGTAATCTTGCATCGTTTAAGTTAACTTGTCTTAAATTAGCTCTGCTCAAATTTGTGCTATCCAGTGTTGATCCCTGAAGTTTTGCCCCACTTAAATTAACATCTCTCAAATCGGAATTATTCAATTGTGCCGAAATCAAATTAGCACCTTGTAAATTGGCTCCCATCAAGTTAACACTGCTCAAGTCCCTACCAGTTAGCTCGGCATTTTGCAGCGATACATAAGGAGCAATTAAGTAAGCGCCCGCTTTCACGGGATCGAAATCAGTAGGAAATAAAGTTGCTTGATTGCAAATCGCTCCTTGAAGTTGAACTCCTTTGAGATTTGCTCGATCGAGGTTGGCTTCTAAAAGGTTAGAATTACTCAGATTTGCATTTGTCAAATCAGCATTTTTCATGTCTACTTTCCTCAAGTTTAGCCCGCTTAAGTTAGTTTGAGCAAGGTTGGTCGTTGTGAATTTTGTTTGTTGATTGAGTTTAGCACCGCTGAGGTTTGCACCGTTCAAATCGGCTTCACTAAAATTTGCATATTCTAGCTTTGATCCTCTTAAGCTTGCTTTGCTTAATTTGGCTTTTTCTAGTTTAGCTGATTGTAAATTAGCCTGAGCGAGGTTGGCATAGATTAAATTTGCCTGATTCAGATTGGCACTGGATAAACTAGCCTGAGCAAGGTTGGCATAGATTAAATTTGTCTGATTCAGATTGGCACTGGATAAATTAGCCTGAGAAAGGTTGGCGTTGACTAAGTTGGCATGATTCATATTGGCACTGGATAAATTAGCCTGAGCAAGATTGGCATCGCCTAATTTTGCTTCGCTAAAATTGGTGCTACAGAAATAACCATCCCTCATATCTGCTCCCGTCAAAATTGCGCCGCTGAGGTTGAGGCTCTGCCAATTAACACCCCTTAAGTTAGCTTTTTTCAAATTAGCTTTACTCAGGTTGACATCAGAAGCTAGGTTTTTACCGGTTAGATTAGCATCGGCTAAATTAATCCCAGTAAAATCTCTTTCTCCCTGAGTGTAACGCTCCCAAAAATCCTCAACACTAACAACGGGTTCCAGACATTCCTCAGACTCATCCTCCACATCCTCACAGCTATCCTCTAAAGCCATATCTTCAGCATCCGGCGCCAATCCTTCCAAATAATCCGATCTATCCAAGTAATCCGAACTCGCTACAAACCGCCTTTCTATCTCCTCCTCATTTAATACTTCGCTGCTTTCAAATCGCTCAATTAATTGCTTGACTATTTGGCAGTCATTCGTGCGGATTCCCACTTCTTTCTCTGCACTTTGGTCGCTGTTAGTCAGAAAATTATGACTCCCCAACATGGCAAAACTAGAATCACACACTAAAAAGTTTTCGTGAGTTCCCAATAAATAGAGACAAAATTTATCGGGATATTCGCTGGCTAATTCTTGCAAATCAGCCAAAGCATTGTAGCGCCATCCCTTGCCGATTTTTTGCCTGTCTCCCAGATAACCCCACCCAATATTTATCAAACATCCTCGGTTCAAGCAATCCCTAAATTTTTGCAGCAATTCATCATTAATGCTGTTACAATTGAGCCAAGGGCAAACAATAATCAGCCGCTCTTGAGCTAGTGATAGCGCTTCCATCAACACAGCACGACTGTTGGGACGATCGCATACTAACTGATACTTAAAGTCTGACTTTTGCTTTTCTGTCTCGGTGTCAAGCTCGATCGGTCGATCGGCAATGACAGACATATCGCCATTTCCCAAATCACACGGCTGTTGCAGGGACGCAATTTCAGCAGTCAAACTTTCTAGCATTTGCGGTTCAGGGCGATCGTTAAATCGCTGTTCCTGTGCCTCTAACTGCCTCTTAAGTTTGGCTAAATATTTTTTCAGAATAACTTGCTCTTCTTCAATCTGCAATACTCTCGTGGCTATTGATACTAAATCTAGTTCGGTTTCTGACATAGTGCTACCCTAAAATCAAAAAAACTTAAAAAGCCATGTTTGGGAAATGGGCGAGTCATCAAACATTACCAACTTCCGCCAATTCAGCAGTACCAACAGAATCTTCCTCTTCCCCTTTATCCCCTTCATCAACCACAACCGTTAACTTCAATCCCAAAGCCTTCAGCCAATTAGCCAAAGCATAAATTGTGGCGCTTCCATTCTGCGACAACAAAACATCTAATTTTTCCAGATGCAATGAGGCCTCCTCATCAGACATAATTGGTTCGCCCAGAGCCTCAAATACATCTCGAAGCGATTTTCGCATTATTCCCATCTCTAAATCGCCTTCTTCCTCTTCTTCAAAGATCAGTGAGAGGTAAGCAGCAGCATAATTTGGGTCTTTGAAATTGGAAATTTTAAAAGAATGATAACTATCACTCGTCGGCACTTTGGCGTCTTTCATAATCTCTCCAGTATTCCTGAGCTTTAACAATGTCTTGGTCTTGAGTGCTTTTATCTCCACCGCACAGGATAAGCACAATCGTAGCTCCCGCTTGTCCAAAGTAGATTCGGTAGCCCGGGCCATAGTCAATCCTTAATTCCCAGACTCCTGCGCCAACTGAGCGATAGTCTCCTAAGTTGCCACCGCTAACCCGCTGAAGCCTTTTATCAATCCTAATTTTAGCGTTAACATCCCGCAGGGTTGTAAACCATTCTGCAAAGGGAACTGTGCCATTTTGTCTGATATAACGCTGAATATCTCTGGGTTGTACTTCCATAAAGTCGATCGAACTTGCACCCTCATCTTAATACCGGCGATCGCCCCGTATCCAACCTTGTTCACCTGGGCCAACTCAAGATCACCGATCGAAAAAAACTCTGCCGTCAGGCGTGGTGTAACGCTCTATTTCACGCTTGTTGCGCTTCCATAATCTTGATTCTAGCGACGATCGCACTCCAATCTTACAGCCGCGCTCGATCGGCCCTTGACTTCATGCGCTACAATTATTAAGAAATCTTTAGTTAGATCCGTTTAACGTTCCAGACGCATTATGAGTCTTCCCATTCGCAACGTCGCCATCATTGCTCACGTCGATCACGGCAAAACCACCCTTGTGGACGCTCTCCTCAGACAGTCCGGGATCTTCCGCGAAGGGGAAGAAATCCCAGATTGCGTCATGGACTCCAACGACATCGAGCGCGAACGTGGCATTACCATCCTTTCCAAAAACACCGCCGTCAGGTACGGAGAAACCCTGATCAACATCGTCGATACCCCCGGACACGCGGACTTCGGCGGAGAAGTCGAACGAGTTCTCGGCATGGTTGACGGCTGTCTGCTGATCGTAGACGCCAACGAAGGCCCGATGCCCCAAACCCGGTTCGTGCTCAAAAAAGCCCTCGAAAAAGGACTGCGCCCGATCGTCTTTGTCAATAAGATCGATCGCGAGCGAGCCGACCCCCACAAAGCCGTCGATAAAGTTTTGGATCTGTTCCTCGAACTAGGTGCTGACGACGATCAGTGCGAATTTCCCTATCTCTTCGGTTCCGGCTTAAGCGGTTACGCCAAAAAACACCTCGAAGACGAAGGGGTAGATATGAAGCCCCTGTTTGAAGAAATCCTCGACCACGTACCGCCCCCCGTAGGCGACCCCAACAAGCCACTACAACTGCAAGTAACCACCTTAGATTACTCAGAATACGTCGGTCGTATCGTCATCGGCCGCATCCACAACGGCACGATTAGAATCGGTCAACAAGCAGTCTTAATCACAGAAAGCGGCGCGCTTGTCAAATCAAAAATTACCAAATTGATGGGCTTTGAAGGCCTGAAGCGGATTGATATCCCAGAATCTTCTGCTGGTAATCTTGTCGCCGTTGCTGGTTTTGCTGATGCCTATATTGGTGAGACAATTACCTGCCCCAACGACCCGCAAGCGCTGCCTTTAATCAAGGTAGATGAACCGACTTTGCAGATGACTTTCTCTGTGAACGATTCGCCGTTCTGCGGTCAAGAAGGAAGTTTGGTAACATCGCGTCAAATTCGCGATCGGCTAATGCGAGAACTCCAAACCAACGTCGCCTTGCGCGTCGAAGAAACCGAATCTCCCGACAAATTCCTCGTATCCGGCCGTGGCGAACTCCACCTCGGAATCCTGATCGAAAATATGCGTCGCGAAGGATACGAATTTCAAGTATCCCAGCCCCAAGTAATCTTCCGCGAAGTCGGCGGTCGTCCCTGCGAACCCTTTGAATGTTTGGTGTTAGACGTACCCGAAGAAGCAGTCGGCGGCTGCATCGAACGCCTCGGTCAGCGGAAAGCAGAAATGCAAGATATGCACGTCAGCAGCACCGGTCGCACCCAAATCGAATTTTCAGTCCCCGCTCGCGGTTTGATTGGATTCCGAGGCGAGTTCATGCGGTTGACTCGCGGCGCTGGAATTATGAACCACAGCTTCCTCGACTATCGCCCCCTCGGTGGAGAAATTATCGCCCGTCGCAACGGAGTATTGATTTCCTTTGAAGAAGGAGTTGCAACTACTTATTCACTGAAAAATGCTGAAGACCGCGGCGTATTTTTCATTACCCCCGGAACCAAGGTTTACAGAGGGATGATTATCGGAGAAAACAACCGAGATGAAGACATGGAGCTGAATATTTGCAAGTCAAAGCAGTTGACAAACCACCGCGCATCTGGCGGTGAAGAATTGGCACAATTGCAAGCGCCAGTCGATATGAGTTTGGAGCGCGCTTTGGAGTACATCGGTCAGGATGAATTGGTGGAAGTAACGCCACAATCAATTCGCTTGCGGAAGGTTTCTAAGAAGTTGGTCAAACGCTAAAACAAATTAAGGGCTGGCAAAATTGCCAGCCCTTAGTGTTAACTTCAAACTACTGTATTTAAAGGGAATATTAATTTTTATCGAAATCAAAAATAGGTAAAAACGATGTCAACAGTTTATCGTTTAAAAGCCAGTGAACTAGATCGTAACTTTTTAGAACAAATTAAAGCGATTTTTGGAGATAAAGAGATTGAAATAATTGTCTCAGAATGCGATGAAACCGAATATCTTTTAAAATCGGAAATCAATAAAAACAAACTGTTGAAAGCTATTGAAAATGTTAAAGACAGACAAAATTTAGTTGAAGTCGATTTACAGGATTTGTAATGAGTAGAAGAATTATTTTTGAATCTTCGGCTTTTGCAGATTTTAATGAATGGGCAAAATTAGACAAAAAGATTTATCGCAAAATTGTAGAATTGATTAAAGATATAGATCGATCGCCCTTTGAAGGATTGGGCAAACCTGAACCTCTGAAATACGAGTTAAGTGGTTTTTGGTCGAGGCGCATTGATAACGAACATCGTTTGGTTTACCAAGTTACAGATGAAGAAATTGCGATCGCAGCTTGTAAGAATCATTATAGTGAATGAAGCTTTAAGCAATGTAGCGATTGCTCTTTTTATCAATTTACTAAATGCGATCGCTCTCAATCTTCTTGCTGAAGTCCTTCTATTATATCAAGTAACTTTTGGTAATTTTCTTCTTTTCCCTGGACACGATATAAATTTTTAGCATTGTGAAAATCGACATTTGCTTTTTGGGAATCGCCCAGTTCATAGTGGACAATGCCTCGGTTTTGATAAGCTTCAGCAAAGTCTCGTTTAAGCTCAATTGCCTTGGTGAAATCCTCAAGCGCTTTCTCTTTGTTCCCCAAACGAGAGTGAATAACTCCCAAGTAGTAGAAGGTTTTAGGATTATTAGGATTCAGCCGAGCTGCTTGGGTGTAATCATCAAGCGCTTTTGGCAGATCGCCTAATTTCAAGAAGTAGACATCACCTCGATTATTCCAAGCAAGGGCATCATGAGCATTTAGTTCAATTGCTTGGGTAAAATCTTTAAGTGCCCCTTGCAGATCGCCCAGGCGTAAACGAGCAAAACCTCGGTTATTGTAGGCTTGAGCATCGCCAGCATTTAGTTGAGTTGCTCGGGTGTGATCGGCCTGCGCTCCTCGGTAATCATCTGAGTTATAAGAAATAATACCCAGGTTGTTGTGATAAACTGCACGATCAGGATTGAGCAATATCGCCTTTGTGTAATCCTCAATTGCTCCGGCATCGTCTCCTAGTTCATGGCGAACACTAGCCCGGTTATTGTAGGCATCTGCATAATCAGGATTGAGCTTAATTGCTCGATCGAAATTTTCAAGTGCTACCTCAAAATCTTCTTCCTCAGCCTTTTTTATTCCCAGTTTATTGAAATCCTCAGCACAGAGAGGAGAGTTCGAGCGCACCCTCTCCAACAGATCATCAATATCACTCTCCGAAACAGAAGGTGTAATCTCAGGCTTATTTTCAACTGAATTAGATGACCTGGTTTTGTATCCTGCTTGCTCAAGCCAAGCAAGGATACATCTCCAGTTTTTTAGCTTGATGTCTACTTTTCCCTGAGTAAGGTGTTTGACATACAGATACACAGTTGAACTTAGCTCGGCTCTCAATCCTCCCTGTTGTTTGTGAAGCTTTTTAGCGATGTCACTAGGACTACAATCACAAAGCAATCCTCGTAAATGCAGCTTCTCGACTTCTGTAAGTTCCTTTTGCTTATGCGATGCTACTTGTCGCTTGGCATCAGCCAAATCTTTGTACAACTTTTCTAAATCCCAGTCATTAGCAGCTAGGATGAATTGTTCTTCTGGTGAATTAGGTGCCATTTCTAGGGTTTTATTCAGTTCCTAACAAACTATCCTAACAAACTTCCTAACACTTGTTTGGTAGCTGCCAGAGAAAGTTCCTAACACTTGTTTGGTAGCTGCCAGAGAAAGTTCTGCGAAGCTAAAGATGTAGTGATTCACTACTCAAAACTTAGCTGACGGAATTAATCATGTACAACAACAATCAGCACAGCGAAGCCAAATTATCCCAGCAACTACCCCCGCTTTCCCAAAAACAGGAATACGACTTCCAAACTCAAAAGAAAGTAGGAAAGACAGGAGAGGCGATCGTAGACCAGTGGTTGCAGATTCATGGCTATCGCATTGAGGATGTCTCAGATTTGCCACAGTATCAGAAAGCAGGTATTGACCGCGTACTAATTCGCCCAAACGGTTCAACTGCAACTGCTGAGTATAAGACCGATTTAAAAGCCAAGCAAACTGGAAACTTGTTTTTTGAAGCTTTTGACGATCGCAACCGTCCCTGTTGGGGATGGACTTCGCAAGCCGATCTCTGGATATTTTTCATTCCTCAACAGGAGATATTGGTCGTCGAACCGGGTAAATTCAGGTTGTTAGTTTCGCAGCAACAGCCAGAACTCTCGCAGAAAGTAGTACCAAATCGAGGCTACAGTGTAACTGGATTACCTGTTCCATTAGTAAAGGTGCGGAATATTGCTAGTCACGTTTTCAAGTTTCCTGACGTTCTTTTCTAAAAAGAGACTCGCTGTTAATCTGGCGATCGCCTACTCAAGGCGATCGCCATTATTCGAGTAATAATACTTAGCAAACGCTAATTGGGCGATCGTTATGTTTTAATAAAAAATTGAGCAAAATCCAAACAAAGCCAGCCATGAGTCCTAAATCAATAGCCGTAATCAACTTCAAAGGCGGTGTCGGAAAGACCACCGTCACTTGGAGTCTGGGAAATATTATATCCCAAGGAACCGACTTAGAAGTCTTGATGTTAGACTTAGATCCGCAAATGTCGCTCACAGAGGCGATCGGACTTAACGAAAATACAGGTCATTTAGATGACAAATTTGGTAAGTGGTACGAAAAATCTCTCAAGCACAGACTTACAATTTATGACGCTCTAGAAGTCTTTAAAAAAGCCGGACAGAATTTTAAATTTCCCGTTGGTTTCGACACCATTTATCAGATTGACGAACAGTTACATTTTGTTCCTTCAGTTGAAGAATTGTATTGGTTGGATATCGATGGATTTGAGGGAAAAAGTGTTAAAGACTTCATCCGCCGATTCATCGGCAAAATCGCCAACTCTGCTAATCTCCCCAAATACGACTTGATGCTTTTTGACTGTTCGCCTTCCTTCAGTCTCCTCACCTACAGCGTACTCTCTTGCTGCGACTTAATATTAATTCCCGTCAATCCCGATTATTTTGGTTCTAGGGGATTGAGTCTAGTTTTAAACTCGCTCCAGAAACGGATTGAGCCTTATCCGTTTCCCAAGATAGCAGTCTTTATGAATAAAGCTAAAACCTATGGAGGATTGCTGACAAATGAAGTTCAGTTTTACATGAGAGAAGTAAAGAGACTTTGCGATGAGATATCAAAAGATAATAACATAGAAGTTAGATTTTTAGAATCGACGATTCGGGAAAGCGTCGGGCTAAAACGGGCGATTAATGAGGGAGAACTGCCGCGAGAATTAGTTAGAGAATTTGAAAAACTCTGGCGCGAGTGTGAGGAGTATCTGAAATGAGTAAAAAAGAAATTTTGGCGGCTTCCCAACAAGAAAGCGGGGGGTTGGTTGAGGAAATTGGCGAACTTAAGGAAATCTTGCGGGACGTTGCTCGAAAATTAACCCGGCTTGAGACTCAAGTCAAACGGGGAGTGGTTTCTGCTGGCTCAAAAACTTCGGATATTCCCAGGGGTGCTGATGTTAATAAACCTGCTAATTTATCGGCGGCCAATGTTCTAGAAGTTTATGAAGAACTTCGTTTACAAGCTAAGAAGGGTAATGAAGAAGAGGTGAGGCAAAAGTTGTTGGCAATGAGTGCAACTGACTTGAACTTGATGTGTTGCGAGTTAGGGATGCCGCCCAGCAGCAAGAATCCGTCCCGCAAAAAAATGTTCGAGCTAATTATTGGCAGAATTAAACAGAGTTTGAGGCTGTCGAGACATATAGACAGACAAACACTTTGAATGGGGCATTAGGAATGGGGCATTGGTAATAGCTTCGACTTAGAATTTGCCATATCCCCGCAGGACTTTAAGAAGTCGGAGATATGAGGACTGAAGACTGTGAAAATTTAAAAGTAAGGAGATGATATTGACAAAATGCTTTTGAATAAAGTATTGCGACTTAGTTCGATCGCTCTTATTTCCCTAACACTCTCAATCACATTGTTTTTGAGCCTTCACAGCCCTCCCCCAACCGCAGCCCAAAAACCAAGGATACTAGCGTTTACCGCCCTCCAAATGCGCGGCAGCGAGACCATATCCAATTTATTTGCCCTCAATGCTACCAGTTCCGCTCGCCGCGAACTTACACCCAATATAGATGTTAGCCCTCCCCTAGTGTGGTCGCCCAACGGCCAGCGACTGGCTTTCGTTGGCGGATACAGCGACATCTATACAGTCAATGCTGACGGTTCTCGACTAACTAAACAGTTTGCTGAGGCTGGTTGCAAAGCAGCTAATTTTGCAATAGGTTGGTTTTCCAACAGCCAGAAATTTATTTTTGCCCGTTCTTGCGACGGTTTTACCTCTGATACTCCCGGCAGTCAATCACTTTATATAAGCGACACTTCTGGTATCCAAGGAACTAAATTAGTTCGGGAATTGAAAGTAGGAGGAGAGCCGCCTAAAACAGAAATTTCATCGGAATTTTACCTTGCGCCGGACGGTCAGCAGGTAGCATTTGTCAAGGATAAAAATATCTACAAAATGAATGCCGACGGTTCGGCAATGACCAAACTAACTAAAAGTCCCGGCGAATATATATCCGGCGGCAGTCAACTTGTTTGGTCGCCCGATCGCACAAAAATTGCTTTCCTGTTCGGTGCTTATCCGAAACAGCAAATTTACACAATTAATGCCGATGGAACCAACCTCAAAAATTTGACGAACAACCCGCACAATGAGGTTTACAACGTCAAAATATTTTGGGCGCCCGACAGCAGCAGCATTGCTTACTATTACAATAAATCGGGCGATTCATCAGGCGAACAGCAAGATATCTACCTGCTCGACATTAACCGGGGGACAGCCAAGAATCTCACCCAAAAACCCAGAAACTACAACCAAATTTCGTGGTCGCCGGATGGCAAAGTTATTGCTTTCGTCGCCGGAGAGTTCAACAATCAAAAACTCTACACAATCAATGCTGACGCGAACCAGCTAAATCAACTAGCTACCAGGCTAAAACCGTCGGGAATTTCAGAATTAGCTTGGTCTTCTGACAGCAAGCAAATTGCTTTTATATTTAATGAAATCCCAGGAGACAAAAGCAACTTGTATGTAATTAATCGGGACGGTTCGGCATTAACTAAATTGACAAAAGACCAGGATTTGAATGCTAGCCATCCGGTTTGGCAACCGCAGTAAAGTTAAGAGCCAAAATATGCTGTCGGGGTGGGTTTTAGCACAGATAAACCCAGAAGGGCGGGCTATCTTTGCACCGCCTTGGAGAGAAAGCGGGTTACTGAACAAGAAAGAATCCACCAAACTCAAGACTCAAAACTATTCTCAAATTGGGGAAGACGCAATAATTTTTTTCTCCTTTAATGGCTGGTGAACTTGCAATTCCTTTGACTCAACTTCCTGGTGCTTTTCATCCTGCACCTGTTTATCAATTTTGGGCAACTTTAAAATCGCCCCAGCTAAAACCCAATAATACACGGACACTGGATCTACATCTAGCGGATAGTATTGAGTATTGATCGTAATAAATCCAACAAACACCCAAAAACTAGCTCCGTAACTCCGCAAACTTTTGTCCTTGACTGATCGGTAAGCTCTAAAAGTTAGAAAAGCTAAGTGTAAAAGCATGATCTGAAAACTAATCATTCCCGGATAACCGAGTTCGTAGATCAACTTAGGTTGGAAAGTTTCAATTAGCTGCGTTGCACCAAATATTCGCGTTGAATTAGTTGCTCGTCCCACACCTCTACCGAGAGGTTTGTCAATGATAAAATTGTTGCTCTGCTCGAACTGATTAAAGAGAAACTGCTGGGGCGGTGCAGCATTCCAGCGATTAACAAAACTCTCCCACCGCTGCTCGACAATTCCCGGGTTAATAGCTGCACCGACAAACAGCAGAATCGCCAGTCCTGCACCGATGGGAATAAATCGTTTTAAATTAACTAATTGACCGGTGAGAACTAGCAGGATTGCTGTAGCAACGGGAACCATAACTAAAGCAGCTCTTTGACCGGAAATAACTGCATTGGCAAATACTAATGCCATGCCAAATAAACCGATAACTCGCCACCAGAAGGAAGGGTCGCAAAAGGCAGAGGCAAAGGTTAAAAAAGCATTAGAAATTAAAAACCACGCCCACTGCCAAGGCGCGACAAAAGTTCCCGGCAAGCGGACAAACTTGACTTCTGGACTGAACACTAAAGAACCGCCGACAAAACATCTAGCTTCCAGCGTTGCTTTATATAATTCTGCTCCGGTCATGCCTCTGGTTCCTGCACACTTTCCACTTTGCAGCAACAGGTACTGAATCAAACCGAGAAGGCAGCAAACGATCGCCAAAACGATGTGCATTCGACTAAAAAACACCAAATCCTTCTTAGTGCGGAGCAGATAATAGGTACAAGCAATCAGCGGTATGTAACCTATCAATACTTTTAAACCGAGAATTCCTTGCAGAATTGGTTTGTCGCCTTTCATAGGGTTGAGCTGCATCTCCCCGTTGACAAAAATTAAAGTCAGCATTGCCATCATCAACAGGATGCTGAAGGTAGAAAGCATTTGTTTAGGAATGAACAGGGGCAACTGTTTCTTTTTGCAGCTTTGAATTAGGGCGATGAGGGCTGGTATGTAGAAAGCATCTTTGGCTACTTGAAATGCAGCATTTCCGCCACCAATTGCGTAGGTAATTGTACCACTGAAAGGCAAGTAAATTAGAAAAGTCCACAAAGCTTGACGGGGGTATTTGTAGGAAAGCAGCAAGATGGCTGCGGCTGCGCCTCCTGCAATAGCAATCTTAGGGCGGGCTACGAACAACAGGGGGATGCTGAGAGCAACGCTGACTAAGCAGCTTAGGGCGATCGCCTGCACCAATTCATTGCGCTTTTCAGAAATTTTGCGTTTTTGTGCAGCTACTTCTTTTTTGCTTAGCGCTGTTGTTTTTTCGCTGTGCTTGTGTTTGGATTTCTTGGATTTGCGCTTGGTTTTCAACATATACAAGAAGGAAGTTCGGCAACGAGCAATGTACGGGATGTAACGGATGTAACGGATGTAACGGATGGAAGAGGGAAGTTCGGCAACGGATTTTGTAACGGATGTAACGGATGTAACGGATGTAACGGATGGAAGAGGGAAGTTCGGCAACGGATTCTATAACGGATGTAACGGATGTAACGGATGGAAGAAGGAAGTTCGGCAACGGATTCTATAACGGATGTAACGGATGTAACGGATGTCAGTCCGATGTCCGTCGGAAGAAGGAAGAAGGAGGGAAGAAGGAAGAGGGATTTAGTTGCCTAAGTGAGAAAGAAGAAGCAATCGAGTCCTTATGTTTGTGCTATTAAGAAAGTCCTCCCGTCAGGGCAGTACCTAGAATTTTTATAAGGCACTTATGTAGAAGGCGGAAGACACTCTGATGTAGAAGGCTGGAGATTTAGAAGGTAGAAGGCAGAAGGAATAGAAGCGAACAGATTTCGGCAGATGTGGTAACTTATTTTTCAAGTCAAGATCGAAAAAAAGTCTCTGTCGAGATTGTGGGTGTGACGCGGGCACAAATTACACGGGCGACATTGTAGAATATAACTGCTGCATCTATAATGTACAAAAATGTACAAATCTCGAAAAAATAATTTTAATGTAGCGGTGAATATGAAATTAACAAAATTTGTATCGATCGGCATTGCCCTACTTTTAGGATCAAGCGGGAGCATATTATCTAGCAGCAGTAGAGCATTAGGGGCAGAAAAAGTAGTCCTCACATTTGGCCCGATCAGACAAGCCATCAATATCAGCGACTTAGAAGAATTTGCTAAAAACGGCACGACGACGCCAACCCTCCAACAAATTATCCGGTTCTCCAAAATGGACGCGCAAATGCTGCGGGGGTTCATGGGTTTAGAAATTGGTTTGAAGCCTGCTAATCTGGCCAGGGTCGTTTACAGCACCCCAGGAGAAAAAATCACTGACGACATCGGTCAAGCAATTCGGACTCAGCGCCGCACAGAAAGCGGGAAAGCTTTGCGGGCAGCGGTGATCCTGGCATCCGGGGATGACGGTAAGGTATCACTGCTAGAAATCCTGAAAAAGTATCCTCTCAACGAGGTTTACGTAGATGTTGCCAGCCTTCGCACCGCTGTTGGGAAAGTTCAGAGTATAGCCGGAACTCTGCGAAGCCTGCTTCAAGATGTGACGCGATCGACAGCTCGCACAAGTGAAACAACTCGCCCCGAAAGCCCGATCGAACCTCGCCCCAGCGTGCAGCCCACAACTCCGCCTCCAGCGCCGCGCCGCGCTGCGCCCTTGCCAGCACCAGCACCGCAGCCTGTGAGGCCGGTCAGAGGGCTTTGGTAAAAAAATCATAAATTTGTGCTAAAGGCGGGTTGAAGGGGCTGTTGTGGCATTCTGCAGACACTTTTGATATCAAATCCACTCTTCATCGGAATAGTAAATCCGAGTTCACTGTTCACTGTTCACTGTTCACTGTTGACGGTTCACGGCGTCAACAGTCAACCGTCAACCGTCAACATCATGTATGAGTGTTACCGGAAATGATATGAGACCAAACCCGCCCCAGCCCTACCCCTATCCCAACCCCCAAGAGGGTTAGGACTTTTGTGAAAACTCCCAAAGCAATCAATTTTTCTTGAGCAATTTTTTGAGCAACTTAGGAATCTCTGAAGGTCGAGCCGCCACAGGTATGTCGGCGTCTTCAAAGGCAGCCATTTTGTTTGGGGCCGAAACTCCAAAGGCTTTCTGGGCAGCAGCCCGAGAACTGATCAGGATGCCGGCGTGGCCCAAAGACGGCCCCTTGGGAGCGTAGCGGCCGGCTAGATAAGCAACCACGGGTTTGTCGATCGCCGAGGCGATGTAAGAAGCAGCAGCTTGTTCACTCCACCCGCCAACTTCCCCTACCAAAACCATCGCTTCCGTACTGTCGTCTTCGTCCAAAATTTGCAGCCACTGCATAAAAGAAGAACCGACAATCGCGTCGCAGCCAATACAAACCGCCATCGACTGTCCCAACCCCGCCTCCGTCAGTTCTAGGGCAACTTCGTAAGTCAAAGTGCTGCTGCGGCTGATCACTCCCACCGGGCCGGGAGTGTAAAATTCCTTGGGGTGAGTTCCCAGCAGCAGTTTGTCGGGCACAATAATCCCCGGACTGTTGGGCCCGATTACCAAAGTTTCGGTGGCTTCTGCTTTTCTGACTAAGTGCACCATATCCAGAGGAGGCACTCCCCCTGTGACGATCGCGATTTGCCGAATTCCTCCGGCGATCGCTTCTAAAGCCGCATCCAGCACTGAGTAAGCGTCTACCAAAATTACCGCAGTGTCAACGTGACCCACTGCAGCCACTGCTTGTTCTACCAAATCAAAAATCGGAATTCCCTCCACTTCCAGCCCCCCCCGACCGGGACTGACACCGGCGACTACATTCGTGCCGTATGCTTTCATCATCAGGGCGGCGCGGGTGGACGCGGGAGATTCTGTAATGCCCTGTACTAGGACTTTGCTTTCAGGAGTTAAATTCATCTTTCTTCCCCCTTGGAGACTCCCGCTGTACCTGTACCCAGGTCAGGGGCGAGAGGAAAAGGGGGGCAAGGTTTATGCTGCATACGAATAACCATCTTTTCTGTGAATAATTGAACAATATTTGTGGCTAATTCCTGATACTAATTCTGAGGCGGAAATATTGAATGAGCCACTGGTTCTTACGGCAACACGTCCAACGTATGTACCAATTTTTTTGCCAGAGGTTACAATCGCTTTGACAATATCTCCCGTTTGAAAACCTTTAACAAACTTAAACCGGGGAACATAGCGAGATGGAAAGCCGAATTTACCAGTGCGGCACATTTGACGTGTCCCGTGACCAGTTGCTTTGATCGATAGTGGCTTGCTTGTTAAAATCTTCAATGACTCAACCTTTCCGATACAAGCTGCATCTAGCCAATGAGTTTTAGGTAAATTTAATTGAATGCGGTTGAACTTCGTTAAGCCACCACTACCTGTAGAAACAGGCAAGCCAGTTGTACGGAGTCGATTAAATAATGTCCAACGAGTTGAGTTAACGGCTGCTGCGTCTTTTAACGGACGCTTTGCTTGAGATAGAATCCGCTTCAAAATCTCTGGCTTTTTAGACAAGAATTGCTCAACATCTTGAGTACCTTTCTTTTTATTGCAAGCATCGCAAGCAAGGCAAAGATTAGAAATGCGATTAGATCCGCCTTTGGCTTTGGGATGAATGTGCTCGACTTGTAATGGTGTATTTATTTCACCACAGTAAGCGCATTTTCTCTCCCATTTGTTCAACAAATACTCGCGGATCTCATAGCCATGCAAAACGCCTTGTTGGTACTCGATTCCAGAAATCTCTGGGTTTTCTAATTGCTGTAAGTCAAATCGCACAAGCTCTTGAGCAATAGAAGCAATGGGGGCGAGTTTCATCAATCTAGTTGCCCATGTAAGGGTTGTTTCGACACGATGTTGCAAACTTGGTGCTAACCAACCTTTAGGGCGAGTCCTGTTTGAGAATCTAGCCCGACGATAGCGGGTATGGCGATTTCTCCTGACTCTACGCAATGAACGGCGAGATTCAAGGCTGGCTTTAATAGCTTGTCCTCGGTGTGTTAGCTCTGCACCAAAGATTACGTTTTCTCCTTGTATTAACGCAATTCCAGTAGTTCGAGAGCCAGGATCTATTTTGAGAGTAATTGGTTTTTGCGGTACTGTTACCTCTACTTTCAAAATTAGCGTAAATGGATACCTTTTGAAGACAGCAGCTTTGCCAATAGTTAGCAATTTACGTGCCAATCCTGGGCGGATTGGATTGAGCGGTAGTTTTTTGGTATCAAGTACAAAAACCAAATTAGACATTTAAGTCCTCCCTTACGGGGTAATGTTTGCTTCGTCAATGTTTAAGGTCGGTAACTATCTTAAAAGCACTGGCTTAACCCTTACACCTGTTTAACTTTTAAGTTCTAGAGCGGAAGACTAGCACGCATCCTCCGGTAGGTACTTCAACACTTACCTTAAACGTAGTGGGCGAACCACTTAGACTGGTCAACTAGGCAATTTCTGTGCCCGCGCTGTCTCGGTACTCCGAGCAGCGCCGGGTGATTGACCTGTACAGAAATCTAATTTTTTGCCGATCGACAGCCCCTACCTACTTGGCGGAGGATACAGAAGCGGCCGCGGCCTCATCCAAAGTGCTAGCTAGCTGCACCGGCAACTGTCCCAAACGCTTTTTTACAGCATCAGCATCGATCTCTACCAGCCGCAGCACAACTTGGATGTGGCGGTTAGCGCGAGCTTTCCGTTCCAAATAGCCGGCCACTGCAGCGATTATTTCCTCGGTCTTGGAGGCGCTGCCCAAAATATTTACAAGTATCACCTTAACGCTTTTATCCTGAGCGACTAACTCCAGACCCAACTCCACGCGATCGCGCAGGGCATTTGCTGCATAGTAGCGGTCTAGGGAACCAATATTCACAAAATTAGCTGGTTTTCCTCCTTGGTGGGTTACAGCATCTAAAGTTGCCATTGTCAGGCCCACTCCGTTGCACAAAATCGCGATATTCCCGTCTAGTTCGATTAATTGCAGGGATTCGGAATTCGAGATTGAAGATTTAGATTTGGGGTCAAACTCCGGCGACTGCTGAACCTTGGACTGGGAATGGGAGCGATCGCCCCCAGCATGGGGACTTCTCCTTTCCCGTGCCAACCCGCTGCTTTGCCTCTTCCCCGAAAGTGCGGCCAAATCTGGATGCCGCCCCAAGGCATCGTCGTTGGCGGTGACTTTACCGTCTAAAGCCATTACCTCTCCCGTCGGACTGATACCGAGAGGATTGATTTCTACTAGATCTAAATCTTTTTCGACAAACAGCCGGTACATTTTTTCGACAATGGTGCTCACCGATTGAATCAAGTCTCCCTGCAATCCCATTTTCAGCGCGAGACGCCTCGCGTAGAATGGGGAAAATTCTTGATCTACGGCAACTTGCTGCATTTGCTCGATCGACCCTTCGACATCCATACCTCCTTGGCTCGAACCCAGAAGCACCGGGCGTCGCGCTACGGGGTCTAGGAGTACCGCTAAGTACAATTCTTGGTCGGCGTTGTACTTTGCTTCTGCCAGCAGGACTTGGGGATATTCCTCCTCGATCGGCAAATTAAAAATTGTTTGAGCGGCTGCTACTGCATCGATCGTATTTTCCACAAACTTGATACCGCCCGCCCTGCCCCGTCCCCCAGCCCGCACTTGCGACTTGAGTACAACGGGGTAAGGAATTTTCAGTCCTTTGAGGTCGGCGGGATTGTCAATCCGCTGCGACGGCAAAATCGGAATTGCCATCTGGCGAAATAAAGATTTAGCTTGGTACTCTAACAAATCCATTATCAATTACGGGTGACGGGTAGTTGGCAACAAGCAATTCGTCCTAATTGGCAATTCATAATTAATAGATAGTAATTGGTTTTTTGTCAAGTTAAAAGTTAAAAATTCTCGCTTTTATCTTTTAATTTTAGACTTTTGTATTGCCGATTACTTATTCGCTATTACCGCTCGCCGATTACCTATTACCTAAGCTGTTTCAAAGTGTTTTTTTCTCGGAATTGCCAAATTTTACTCTTAGGAGATGGCGGGGAGGTATTTGGCGAGCGTTGGTGTTTTTTTGCCTCGGAAAATCTTCGGACGTTCGGCGATACTTTGCCTAGATATTTCTGCGAATTGTTTACTTGATGCTATTAGCAGCACCTTGATGGACAGTTTTGACCCATTTGAGTCGCTTCGGCCGTACCGCAATCCGAGCCGTCACAGTCCCTACCAGCAGCCAGTGGAACATATACACAGTACCCCGCAGCGTTTGCAGCAAGGTGACAAAAACTCGCCTTACGTCAAATTTGGTCTCTTTGCGAGTGCGGCGCAAACCGACAAACATTCCCACCACCGACAAGGTAAGGGTCATAAAAGTTATGGGACTGGCGATCGGCATCCGGCGCAGCGCAATTGACATCACAAAGTCGGGTAGGGCTACTGTGGGTAAGAAATATTGAGATACCCAAAATCCAAATAAATCCCAAGTTTTCCCAGTTCCCATGCGGTTCCGCCAAATTAGCCGCCAGTAGTCAAGATAACGCTGATAGCCACCTTCTGCCCAGCGATTGCGCTGATGCCAAAGAGCGCGAGCGTTAGTGACTCCTTCTTCTGACACGGCTGGGAAAGCGAGAAATTCAATGTCCCATCGGTCTAGGTGCAGCCTCACCGTCAAATCCAGGTCGTCGGTAATCGTCTCCTCGTTCCAGCCGCCGCAGCTTTCCAAGGCGGTGCGGCGCATGAATTGGCCGTTACCGCGCAATTCTCCAATGCCGCCGATCGCAATCCGCTGCTGCTGGAAAAAACTGTCGAGAGCCATTTCTGCTTCTTGGCCACGAGTCCAAAAATTTACCGCAGCATTGGCGATGGCTTTTCTGACTTGCACAGCCCCTACCTTTTCTCCATCGAACACTGGCAGCACCCGGCGCAGCAAATCCGGCGTTACCGTCGCGTCGGCGTCAAATATTCCGACAAATTCCCCGCGAGTCAGCGGCAACACTTGATTCAGTGCTCCCGACTTGCCGCCGCTGGCATTTGCTCCTCTGCGAAATACTTTGAGCTGGGGGTACTTTTTGGTTAGCTGTTCCAATACTAGCGGCGTGGCGTCGCTGCTGTGATCGTCGATCGCCCAAACTTCGTAGCGGTCGATCGGATAATCTACATTGCAGATGGATTCTACGAATCTGGCAATCACGGCTTCCTCATTTTTCGCTGCCACCAGCAGCGACACGTAAGGCCAATCCTCTCGACTTTCATCGGCAAGAGGTGGCAGTGCGGGCTTGGGTTCCGCAAACAAAACTCGAAATGCTTGCATCCACAGCAGTCCCGTCAACCCCCACACTACCCACGCGCCCCAAGAAATCAAGTGCAGGGCGATCGTGCCGGCCCAAATCGCAGTCAGCACTGCGGCGGCTTTTCCGCGCCGTCCCCGGTACAGATTTTGAGGAAAAGAGGGAGTTCCCGGCACAGGCACCGCAACTGGGAGATCTGCTTTTGTTTCCGCGTCAAACACCTTGTCGCCAATGTCTGGTATAGCAAATACTTTGCTGAGCTTCGAGTGCGAGGTCAAACTCTTGAGCTCTTCTTGAGCTAAATCAGAGATGTCTAAGTTAAGCTCGCTGCGAGCGTCGTTTTCTGGCCAAGAACTCTCCTGCATAGGTTACTTGATTCAACCACCAATAGTTTTTGATTTTAGATATAAGCATCTACTGTATCAGTTTCTGGGCTTTTGTCGAAAGCGGACGGGAGGACAACCAGCGGGTTAGGTGTTTGTACGGCCCTGGTAAACGGGTACTGCATAGAGTATTTGGGTTGACTTTTGCTTGCGATCGACCTGGAATATCTGCTAGTTTTTTCAGGGGATCTAAACTATCTGTTAGTAATAATTGTCTGAGGTGGAAATATGTCTATTCCTCAACTCAAGCCAGCCGATGACAAAGAAGTGAAAGTCTACGCGCCTTTCTGTCAAGAGCCCAGGCGCAAGTTTTTACCGCACGCTATTGCCCTCTACAAGCTCAAAAGCTTGGAGGGGGCAAGAAAAATTGACGGTGGGGACAGCGTGCCGTTTGTCGCTAGTTGGAATATCTCGTCGCTGCCGATCGACTTAACCCGCTGTCGGGTGTTGTTTGACGGCAATGCTGAACTCAGCTACGAAGTGACTATGCAAAGCTCTGAGTTTGTTAGTTGCTTAATTGAGGTTCTCCTGACTTTTCAGCGAACTCGTACCGTCGATTTTTCTAAAACGTTTTACCGCAAGCTGATGCGAATGGATGAATAACTTTCACCGCAGTCGCACTCTTAGCTGGAAAACGAAACACCGACTACCACTTCACTCAAATGCGAATGGATGAATAACTTTCACCGCAGTCGCACTCCCGAAAGTCCGCAATTGACAATCAAGCAATTTAATCCGGGGCCCCCGGATTGATTCGTGGATCGAGAAAAAAGCTCCTCGCTCCCGTGAGCCAGCCCCCGGATTTATCAGTGGGCTTGCTTTCTTCAATCTAAAATCTAAAATCTAAAATCTAAAATCGATTGACGGGCGCTATAACTGACGCGCCAATAGTGTAAAGCCACGACGGCAACATTACATGATTGGTGCGCCAGCCCTATTTGAGAAGCGGAAATAGTAAGTGAGTTGTTGGATCATTCTCAATAATCCCTTTGGGGGTCAGCACTTATCCCCATTGGTAAAGTAAATATACTGAAGTTTTCAGTTGAGCGTGATACAGATTTCGCGTAGGGACTCAGGCTTTGCCTGAGTCCCTCCCTGTATTTCATCCAATTGAAAACTGCTGTATTTGTTGTGGGAAAAGTCTAAAAGCCTATTGCGGATATTGGTGCTGTGCGAGTACGCGCGAGCGAAGCTATCGCCGTGAGACGAATCGCGCCGTCCGATTTCGTTCAAATTTTGCGACTCGGTAGCTGAGAGGAAAGGGCTGTAGATCCGCCCAAGGAAAATCAATCTACAGCCCTTGAACTGCGATCGGGCTAGCATCGCAATCAGCCTTGGGGCTGCCGAAATGCCAGCCCACGCCGCCCGACAATTTATGTATTGAGAAGCTAGAAGCCCCATTCTAAGCAGCTTATTGCTCGCAGTGCCACCGATCTGTTTTAACGCGGGCGATCGTACTAATAATTAATAACTAATAATAGAACCTATCCCTTTTCAATTATATGCAAAACTGCCTATGCAAGCACCGTGTTCTCTTCCTATACAATCCTCTATTTAGCCACTAAAAAAACTATCTTCAACCCTCTAAGTAGGCTATTAAGGTAAGGTAAACCATTTTTACCGTGTTATTTTTACTCGATAAAATTCGAGGTTAATATCTAAGGTACGCAATCAGAAGGCCTAAAAATATTACAATTAAAATCGGTTCTTAAAGGAATCATAGGCGATAAATAATTATCAAAACCTGCTGGCAAAACAAACAATTGAAAAAGTGGTTTCCCAAAATCAAGTAAAAAGAATGGGAAGAAAAGGGTTGCGAACAGGTGAATAAAAATTTTCCGCAAAAAAACAATTTGCCCAAAAGCGACAAAATCGAGTATAATAGTATTGCCAAATTGAGTCGCAGTTCAGAAATACTGTAGAAAAAACTAAATTTATTGAAATAGACAGGTGCAAATTGAGGATTGAAGGCGTACCAAAATTGACTAAATATTTGCTGATCGGTTCCACAAAAGCTTACAGCGGCAAGTCGGCCATCGCCCTGGGGATGGCACTCGGACTCCGGGGAAAAGGACTGGCCGTCGCCTACGGCAAACCTCTGGGAACCTGTTTCAGCTCGCCCGGAGCTGGGATCGAGGACGAAGACGTGCGGTTCGCGGTAGAGACGCTGAATCTCTCAGAAAGTCAGATGCCGTCAACATTGCTGTATTTGGATGAAGAGACGGTTCACAAGCGTTTGCGGGGAGAAGACAAGACAGATTACCGCCAGTCTTTAGCGCAATATTTGCAAGCTCCCAGCGGAGACTTGGCGCTGTTAGAAGGCCCAGCTAATTTGGAGGAAGGCAGTCTGTTTGACTTGTCTTTGGCTCAAATCGCTGAGGCAATTGATGCCTCTGTGCTGTTGGTAGCTCGCCCGATCGATCTGTATGTAGACGATTTGCTGTCGGCTAAACAGCGTTTGGGTTCGCGGTTGCTCGGCGTGGTACTCAATGACGTTCCCACGGACAAACTCGAATCCGTAACGGCGACTGTGCGGCCTTTTCTGGAGGCTGCGGGTATTCCAGTTTTGGGAATGCTGCCGAGAAGTGCTTTGCTGCGAAGTGTCAGCGTCAAAGAATTGGTGCACCAATTGAAAGCTGATGTGCTCTGCCGTAAAGACCGTTTGGACTTGATGGTGGAAACCTTGACAATTGGCGCGATGAATGTTAGCTCGGCTCTGAAGTATTTCCGCAAAGCGAGAAATATGGCGGTGGTGACGGGGGGCGATCGCACGGACATTCAGCTAGCGGCTCTGGAAAGCTCGACTCAGTGCTTAATTTTGACAGGCCACTTGCCTCCTTCTCCCCTAGTGATTGGCAGGGCAGAAGAAATGGAAATTCCGGTTTTGTCTGTGGATTTGGATACCTTAACCACGGTGGAAATTATCGACAGCACCTTTGGCAGCGTGCGCCTGCACGAACCGATCAAGGTGGAATGCGTTACTCAGCTAATGGCAGAACATTTTGACCTTGATGGCATGATGGCATCCTTGGGCCTGAGCGATCGAGTCCATTAAGAAGAGAGCCGGAGCTGAGGGAAGAAGGTATTCGGCAGAGAGAACTTTTTGTTTAAATAAATAAAAAGGTAAAATTCTTAAATTCTCAATTTTTCTTGAATTCTACCTTGAGCTCCGGCTGCCGACTGTGTTAAGACATTCTGCCTTCAGGCGAACTCAAATCTCCCCATCCTCTAGTCTGATCCGGTAAATCAGCAATTCTTAACTTCTTTTTGGCGGCAATGGCTAGTGAGTCTGCTAAAATCCACAACGTAGTTTTATTTAATTTAATAAATTCTTTGAGTCAATCAATTGAGCTACCCAGAGTAGATGATTTTTTACAAGAACTAGCGGCGATCCAGCAAACCAGCTCCAAGCGGATTGCTCTTTTGGGTTCTCGCCACGTTCCTATTACCCACCAGCAGCTAATTGAGATGCTGAGCTACGCCATAGTTCTGGGAGGCAATCAGCTCATCACTTCTGGCGCTACAGGCACCAATTCAGCCGCAATTCGGGGGGCAATGCGAGCAGATCCTAATCTGCTGACGGTGATTTTGCCACAAAGCATGAGTCGCCAGCCTCGGGAGTCTCGCGACCAACTCGAACAAGTGATACATTTGGTAGAAAATCCCAAAAATGATAGCTTGTCTCTCCCGGAAGCAAGCGCCATGTGCAATCAGGAGATTATTTCTCGCTGCCAGCAACTGATATGTTTTGCTTTTCACGAAAGCCACACTTTGCTGAAAACTTGCCAGGATGCGGAGGAACAGCGCAAGGTAGTTACTCTGTTCTATTTTGATTGAACTGCGAGGCGGATGATGCTGTTGGGATTACCTGTGTCGGTTATTCTGCTTGATTGTATTGCTGCTGCTGCTGCGCTGGTTTACGCACCGTTTTTGGTGGTTGCGATCGCCCGCTTGCAGCTAGGCTATGACCAAGCAGCCCCCCGCGCTATGTTTGATAAGTTGCCTGCTTACGCTCAGCGGGCAACTTGGGCTCACCAAAATTCGTTTGAGACGTTTATGCTGTTTTCAGCGGCGGCTTTGATGGCTTTTGTGACGGGGGTAGATTCGGAATCGGCGGGTTGGGCTGCGATCGCTTTTACGATCGCCCGGTTGTTGTTTTCGGTTTTCTATATTCTGAATGTGCCGCTGGGGCGATCGCTCATGTTTGCGATTAGTTCTTCTTGCACTGTTTCTTTATTCTATTTCAGTTTAATGGCTGTTAACGGCTAATTTTCAGTAGTCATTGGTTATTGGTTATTGGTTATTGGTTATTGGTTATTGGTTATTGGTTAGTTGTTAATGCCCAATGCCCTGTTTTGCCAATGCCCAATGCCCAATGCCCAATGCCCAATGCCCAATGCCCCATTACCAATTACTAATTTATGGCTGCTAGTTATTCCTTTGATATTGTCAGCGAGTTCGATCGGCAAGAATTAGTCAATGCTGTTGACCAAACAACGCGAGAAATTCAAAGCCGTTACGACTTGAAAGATACCAAAACCACTGTAGAATTGGGCGCTGAAGCAATTACTGTCAATACCGACAGCGAATTTACTCTCGACGCAATTCACACTGTTTTGCAAACTAAAGCCGCCAAGCGCAATTTGTCTCTGAAAATTTTTGATTATGGGAAAATTGAAGCTGCTAGTGGTACTAGAGTACGCCAAGAAATCAAACTGAAAAAAGGGATTGACCAGGAAATTGCCAAGAAAATCACTAAATTAATTCGAGATGAGTTTAAAAAGATTCAAGGCTCGATTCAAGGTGATGCAGTGCGCGTTTCTGCTAAGGATAAGGATGATTTGCAGTTGGTGATTCAACGCTTGAAGCAAGAAGATTATCCGATGGCTTTGCAGTTTACCAATTACAGGTAAATTTTTGAAAGCTAAGTATTGGATTGCCGGTGGTGCGATCGCATCTTTGAGTGCGATAGAACTTGCCTTGCGCTTGCTCGGATTCGGAAATCCTGCCTTGCTGCAAGCTGATGCTAATGCGGGCTATATATTTGCACCAAATCAACTTGTATATCGCTTTGGCAATAGAGTTGAGTACAATCAATTTTCTCAGCGTTCTGAACAAATCGATTCAGCAAAGCCTGAAGGTACTCTCAGAATTTTGATGATAGGAGATTCTGTTCTCAACGGTAATAATACCACCGATCAGAAAGAAACTATTCCAGAATTGTTTGAAGCGCGTTTGTTGGGCATAAAAAAGCAAGTTGAGGTGCTGAATGCTTCTGCCGGTTCTTGGGGAATTGGCAATCAATTGGGATATATTCGCAAGTTTGGCACTTTTGAAAGCGATGCTGTCATTTTGCAAATTGGTACTCACGATTTGCTACAACCTCCAAGCAGCAGCGCGGGGGTGGGAAATGACCCGCTGATGCCGAATCGCAAACCATTATTGGCAATTCAAGAAGTGTTTCAAAGACACGTTATGCCCGAATTGTCAAGTGTTTTTGTATCGAATTCTCCGGCGGCGGGAGTGCCGGTGTCGGAATCACAAAAGTTTATGGAAAATATGCAGCGATTTGAGCAAATAGTTGCTTTGGTGCGAGCTAAGAATATTCCGTTGTTTGTGTTGTATACTTGCGATCGAGCGGATTTACTGCCCGTACCGACTCAGCCGAAGTTTAAATCCGAGTTTGTCGATCGGCTAAAAGCTTTAAAAATTCCAGTCATAGACACTCATGCAGCCTGGTCAAAATTGCCGAAAACGAGGGTAGAAAGTTATTTTCGGGATGGCGTACACCCCACAGCCCCAGCTTATGAATCAATAGCAGATTTACTGTTTCAACAGTTGTGTATAGAGAAAAAATTGGTGGCGTGTGGCGGGAAGAAATAAGCTGCTTTATAGCCGAAGGAAGAAGCCCGATGTCCGTCGGAAGAAGGAAGATGTAATTCCTGAGAACTGGCAACTGACAACTGACAACTGATTGGTATTAAATATCTAAACCCGTGACTGTTAAGTCAGGAGGATGTTCGACAACAAACTGGTAATATAACTCTTGCTTTGCTTGCGGCGGCAGAGACATTATCCATTCTAGCAGTCCCATTTCACCTGCTACTATCTTCGGATTAGTGAGAGTCGATCGCACTTTAATTTGTTCATTCCGGCTGACTGGCAATTGCTCTTTTAGTGTCAGGTGCACCTGCACCTGCTGCAAGTTTGTCACATTTAACCGATAAGCGTAACTCAGGCGCCGCTGCTGGCCGATCAGTTTTTTATCTACTTGTCTTTCCACTAATTCCCGCTCTATTTTTAACCGTTCATCTATTCCTAAATTCAGTTTATATTCTTGGCCGGGGGAAACATTTTCTAACTCCACAGTGCCGACAAAAGTGTTGTCGCGAAAGATATTTGCTTTACCAGGAAGCAGAGTAGCACCTGTCAGCGGATTGACAACAACTGCTTGCAAATAGGCAAAAGTGACTAATCGCGGAACTGCAATATATTCAGGCTGAAAGGGATAATTATCGCTAAAAATAGTCACTTTTTGCCTCGAACTGTCGCTGGGAATATTGGTATTTCCGCCTATTTGAAATGAGACTGTGCCGCCTTCTCTGGATACTTGAGCTGTTGCTATTTCAGCTTCTATGCGCCGTCCTCCACCGCGGAATGAATTGCCTGCATAACCTTCTTCTAGGATCTCTTCTAGCTCCAAGAAATCATCCTCTGATGAACCCCGACCAGCGGGTGCCATTAACTCGAATATCTCGATATACCAAGGCTTTAGTTGTGGTGGGAGACTTCCCAATCCGGGTTTTGCTGTAGATAATGTCAGCGCTACTCCTGTCCAATCTTCGCCTGTATTTTGTTTGACATCGGCTAGATAATGGAGATTAATTTGGTTGTTGGTGGTATTGACTCGCAAGTCGTAAAGGGGAGTCCAAGATGCTCGCTTTACTACATAGGAAACTTGTAGTTCAAAGTTGCCGCTGCCGCTTGGTTCTATGGCGACAATGATGTTAAAACTTTGATGGCAATGGGAAGTTCTTACTTGGTCTAACTTATACTTTAAAATTTGTATTTGAGTGTCTAATTCGTGCTGTTGTCTTTCGTGCTGCGCGATCGCACTTACATATTTTAGGTAATTGGTTCCTAAAAAGTTGAGCAATTCGCCAGTTTCGTTTAAACCTACCTGCTGTTTGGCGATGCTGCTGGAAAAGAAATGGACGCTTTTTTCGCTTAAATCTTCGACAAATTTGAGTTGAATTCTTCGGGCATCTAACTTGTCTTTTATTGCCCGTTTTTGGGTTTCTAATTCTTGGATCTGTTGGGTTAATTCGGCGATGCCATCCGCTACAGGTTCTCTGCTCAACACTCTTTCGCTGCGTACTCCCAGCAATCGCACAGCAACTGTACCCGCACCCGTAGCCCTGACTGACTCTGGTTCCAGGGTTGCGGGGAGAGATACGATCCCCAATTCTCGCTCGTTTCCCGTCAAAGCGACTGTACCGCGCCGCGTCACCAAAGCGCGATCGGTGTAAACTGTAACTTCACAGATGCGAGTATCCAGTGTTTTAATCGTATCAGAATTAAGTATTTCTGAGTCAGTCATTGCCAGGTGCTCCTATTTAATAACCGTTTAGTTGATCGAGGAATTTCAAAAGTAGTTTATTGATCAATTTTCCCGATCGCCCATTCCTCTAGCAAACTCCTCAAGCGCATCCAAAGGTGAAGCAAACAAAATGCAGCGTTTAAGCAAAGACAAGTCTAACTCAGGCAGCACTTCGCTGCTAGTAATGCGATCGTAACCTTCCTCTCGCAGATGGTAAAGCTCTAGAGTGCCATCTTCCCAAAACCAGACTTCCGGGACTCCCATCAGTCGGTATTTCTGAAGTTTAATCGGACTACCGCTAGTGATAACTACCTCAATACACAGATCGGGAACATCTTTATCTGTTCCGAAACAATAAGACAAATCTGCTTGATACTCCACTTTTCCCTCAACAATTTGACTGTAACTGCCACTGGGAAAAAAATGTATTCTCTTAAATTGAAAAAAATTGCTCAGTAGTGCTGCAATCAGACATCGAATTGCCTCGTGAGGTTTACTAATTCCCACAATTTCTAAAACTCCATCACAATAAAATAAGCGTACATTCGGCACATCCTCAAAGCCAGCTTGAATTGCTTTGAATTGATGCCATGTCAAACCGCGCCAAGTGAAACGTTGTTCGATTGCGGGAGAAGTTGTTGGATTGTCTACAGTTTGAACCATGATTGTTTTATTGATGTTCAAAATGGTAGCGGGGAGGGCGGGTTTACGAGATAGTGGGTTTTAGGCAATTATTATCGGTAAAACCCGCCCCTACGGTTCAATTTTAGCTCAGTGGCTCGATTCCTGCCAAATCCAAAATTTGAGGAATTAAATCTTCTCGTTTGACTGCCATCATGTGAACTCCTTGACAAATATGCCGCGCTAGCTTGACTTGTTCGGCAGCAATTTTTATGCCTTCCTGCAAGGGTTCTGGAGATTTTGCTAAACGGTCGATCGTCTCTTGTGGGATGTGAACTCCCGGCACGTATTTTTTAATAAATTCAGCATTTTTAGCTGATTTAAACAAAAATATTCCTGCTAAAACTGGCTTGTTGCAGCCTGCAGCAACGTGGTGCATGAACTTATCCAAAATTTCAAAATCTGTAATTAATTGACTCTGAAAAAACTGTGCTCCAGCCTCTACTTTTTTCTCAAATCGACTTTGCAAACCAGACCAACTGGGGCATTGCGGATCGACGGCAGCACCGACAAATAAATCGGTAAATCCGTCTGTTAAAGGTTTGTCATTCCAGTCTTTGCCGCCATTCATTTTTTGAATGACTTGTAACAGTCGTACAGATTCAAAGTCGAATACACTTTTTGCTTTAGGATGGTCGCCCGCTTTGACGGGATCACCTGTAAGTGCTAATACATTGCGAATGCCTAAAGCGTGAGCTCCCATGAGATCTGCTTGCAGGCTAATTTGATTGCGATCGCGACAAGCAACTTGACAAATGGGCTCAATGCCGTGCTGCACTAAAATTGCCGAAACTGCTAGGGGACACATTCGCATCACTGCGCGACTCCCGTCGGTGATATTAATGGCGTGCACTCTGTTTTTGAGGCGTTCAGCCATTTGAATTGTGTGAGTCATGTCGCCGCCTTTTGGTGGGGCAACTTCGGCAGTAATTATAAATTCTCCGGGGGTGGTGCAGGCTGTGCGAAAACGGTTCATGATTATTTGTCTGTTATTGGTTATTTGTTATTTGACAGTTGACAGTTGTTAGTTGACAGTTGACAGTTGTTAGTGGGCCGTTGGCAGTTGTCATTCTTAACCAGTAACCAATAACAACTAACAACTAACAACTAAACAGGTAAAGAATAACCGAAAGCTGTCTTAACCTTAGTTAGAGTTTGATTAGCAATAGCTTCTGCTTGTTCTCTTCCGCGACGTAGTACAGACTCTAAATATCCCGGATCGTCCATTATTTCCTTGTATTTATCCTGAATTGGTTTGAGGGCATTAATTGTCGTCTCTGTCAGCAAGGGTTTAAAATCTCCCCAACCCATGTTTTCACACTCCGCTGCTACTTCTTCCTTAGATTTGCCGGAAAGCAGGAGATAAAGGGTCAGCAAATTTCTAGCTTCGGGGCGATCGGGGTCGTCAAAAGTCAAACCCCGCACGGCATCTGTTTTGCAGCGCTTGATTTTTTTGGCGATCGTATCTGGCGAATCCAATAAATTAATTCGACTTTGTTCGGAAGGGTCAGATTTCGACATTTTGCGCGTGCCGTCAGTCAAACTCATTACCCTCGCACCGTCAGTCCGAATTAAGGGTTCGGGAAGTTTCAATACTGGCTTTTCGGGTGTGCCGAATTGGTGATTTAATCTGATCACAATATCGCGGGTGAGTTCCAAATGCTGTTTTTGGTCTTCTCCCACTGGCACTTTGTCGGCATCGTAAAGCAAAATGTCTGCTGCCATTAACACCGGATAATTTAGCAAACCGGCGTTGACATTTTCACCTTGTTTAACTGCTTTTTCTTTAAACTGAATCATATCTTCGAGCCAGTTAATCGGCGTAATACAGTTGAGCAGCCATGCTAGTTCTGTGTGCGCCGAGACGTGGGATTGCACGAAAATAGTAGAATATTCTAAATCGATGCCGCAAGCTAAATACAGTGCGGCGATCGTGTAAGTGTCGGAGGCTAGAGTTGCTGGATTGTGCGGTGCGGTAATTGCGTGCAAATCGACTACGCAGAAGTAATTTTCGTATTGACTTTGACCTTCTACCCAGTTGCGAATGGCACCGAGATAATTGCCGAGGTGAAGATTGCCGGTTGGCTGAACTCCAGAAAGAACGCGCTGTTTGCCCATGAGGAAAGAATAGAATTGAACTCACATTTCTATATTGACACGTTATTTCAATTTCAGAGCCTCTAATTTTCTGGCGGTTGACTGTTGACTGTTGACTGTTGACTGCTGACTGCTGACTGCTGACTGTTGACTGTTGACTGCTGACTGTTGACTGTTAACTGCTGACAACTGACAACTAACAACTGACAACTAACACTAACAACTGACAACTAACAACTAACAACTGACGACTGACAACTGACAACTGACAACTGACAACTGACTAATTACCAATCTGTCAGCAACCTTGCTTTCCGCAAAACAAATGTCAGAACAGTTTCTTCGCCGGTAATAATATCGGCTCTGCCTTCCATTCCCGATTGAATCGAATACTGGCGGGGGACATTTGCCTGGGAGTTTCCGAAGAATTGGCCGTTGGCGGATTTGAGTTTTGTTAAATAAGTTTGTTCGGGCTTAATTGCCACTTCGTAATAAGCTGTACCTAAATTATTAGTGGGATTTTGAGGGGCGATCGCATCTGGGGCGATTTCGCTGACAGTTCCTTTTAATGTGCCGTAATCGGGGAAAGGCAAAGCCGAAATCCTGATCTGTACGGGTTGACCGATTTGGATGCGGGCGATGTCTTGGGATGTCACCTTGGCTTTGACTACCAGGGGTACGTCGCTGGGGACGATTTGGGCGATCGCGCTGCCGGCTTGTACGGTTTGACCAGTATTTCGTACTTCCAATCTGAGAATTGTACCATCCGTGGGTGTGCGGATCACGCTATTTTCGAGTTTTAACTCAATTTGATTGAGTTCTTTTTTAGCTTGAATTAATTGTTGTTGAATGGAGGCTTGCTTGACGAGCAAAACCCGCCGACTTCGGCCCAGTCTCTCGGCGACATCTGGTAGCGATGTGGCGAATTTTATTAAAGCGGATTCGATTAATTCCTGTTGGGCGGAAGTTTCACTTTGGATGGTTTTAAATTGGGCGCTGGCCAAAATTTGATTTTCTAAGTCGCGCAGTTGCTGGTTGATTTGCTGTGCTGCTGGTTGAGACTGATTAATTATTTCTTGTAACTGTTTTTTTTGAGCGCCCAAACGCGAAGCGTCTACAACTGCGATCGCATCTCCTTCTTTTACTGTCTGATTCTCTCTGACAGCAATGCTTTCGACGGTTCCTTCGGTTGCTGCTTGCACGACGCGCACTTCTCCGGCGGGACGGACGATCGCGTCTGCTTTGACTGTAGCGCTGTATTTGGTGACGCTAGCGAGGGCGATCGCCCCGCCAAAGGTCGCCACCATCAAAATACCCCCCAAAGTCGTCCAGCGGCTGACAGGGGGCAAAAACTGGTCGTTATCAAAGGTTTCAGCGGGTGTGGTTTCAGGAGTGAGAGACATGGCGGCAAGGGGAGAGGGGAATAGTTTGGAGTTTGGAGTTTTGAGTTGGGGGGGAGGGAGAGATCGCTGATTTGTTTTGTCACTTTTACGATCAGCTTTCCGGAAACCAAGTATAGGTTTAGAAGTCTAAATCAAAATTCACAGGGTAAAGGTAAAAATCCGCACAGCTTTGCCGTTCCCACCCACAAACTTCGCCAAATATCAAGAGGAGTGAAGCCAGCGGGCGACTGTCATTCGATTTTAGATTTTAGATTTTAGATTTTGGATTGACTTGCGCGAGATAAATGCTCTTTCTTGAGGATTTTCGATTTGGGATTGATTCCACGGATAAATCACGTGGCGGGTACCACCTTTGAAATTCGTGGTCATGAAAATACGGCGTTTCCGCCATGAGTTTTGGCACTGTTACCGGGTTTTTCCTGTATGCGTAGGTAGTAAGTAAGTACATAGGTATTAATAGGAGTTATTTATGTCAAAAAATCAACCAGCTTCACTCTTCATCGAAGTAACCGATGGAGAATCTGCTACTGTCAACGGTGGCAGTATTACCAGCGATGTTAGCGGTGCTAAAAGCAACAGCGAGACCGATAACAGCAGCTATGGTCTGAATATGCTGTTTTTCCTGCCGCAGCCTAGCCAGTTTTATCTGTACGATCCGAACAGCCATCGCCCTTACAAAACTCTAGTGGTTTAGATAGCTGAGTCAAGTTGTGCGATTGAGTAAATTTTGAAAATTTATCCGTAGTATTCCGGATGTCGTACAGGACTACAAGAAGTATTACTCAGTATTTACACGAGAATCTAGAAATTAAATAATATTTCTAGTTTTCCTTCAATTTTATTAAGTTAAACGGAGTCTAATCATGAAAGAAACAAAGGACAATTCACTGTTTGCTGAACTCACCCCTGAAGAATCAGCTAGCGTCAACGGCGGTCACTATTATGCCAATCGATACAATTATCACCGGCAGCGGCGCAGTTGGGTCGTGTACCGCCGGAATTGCGACGGTTCATACAGAAGAGTAGTCCGCTACGCCTACTACTAAAGTTTAGTGCTAGTCAATTCAGATTTATAACTGTGGAATCGAGAAAGCACCCATAACTTTATGGGTGCTTTTTGCTGATTGGGTAGTTGGTGATGAGTAATCTTCTTTATGCTCTACCATTATTCATTTTGCAAAATGTTAAAGAACATCCCTTTGATCGGCAAAATGCCATTATTCGGACAAGTTAACAGGTTTAAGAACTATCAGGTTGTTCTCCAGCAGAGCGAAGAAGATTGCGGTGCAGCTTGTCTAGCTTCGATCGCGAAATTTTACGGACAAAATTTTACTATTAGCCGCTTGCGAGAATGTGCGGGCACCGGCCAAAAAGGGACGAGTTTACTTGGCTTGAAACAAGTCCGCAATATTCCGGAGGTGGTACAGCACTACCCGAAGTATTTGTCAGTAGTTAAACGAGGCTCTAGAAATTAAATAATATTTCTAGTTTCCCTTCACTTTTATTAACTTAAACGGAGTCAAATCATGAAAGAAACAAAGGAAGATTCACTATTTGCTGAACTTACATCTGAAGAATCAGCTAGCGTCAACGGCGGTCACTATTACTATCGAAACTGTTACCGTCCGACCCGTCACGTCGTGTACCGCCGGAATTGCGACGGCTCCTTTAGAGTAGTGTACCGCTACTGGTAATATCATTTCCGGTTACACCGTCAGGTGATGTTGACGGTTGACGGTTGACGGTTGACGGTTGACGGGCGGGTCAAAAAAATGAAAATTGCACTAATTATTTGTTGGCCTCGGGATTCGACTTTACGCCAGACAAAAGAAGCGGGGATTTGATATCATTCCGGCTGACTTCCGGAATTGATATGAATTAATAAAGCACCCATAAGTTTATGGGTGCTTTGTTCTATCCATTGCGTAACTCCTACAGCATAAACTTCAGAACTTTCGGGGTCGCCTGAAATGGTTCTGACTTATGGTTTTAAAATTTGAAAATTTCTTTCAAATTCAGATATTTTTTGGAGTTTTCAGTCTACCTAACTAATTGGCTGAAATGGAATTAATCTCGCTCGAAACTAATCTATAAACCGAGATCTGTTATCCAAACTGCCAAATTGCCAACTCTCCACCCACATTTAACTGTGCATTATCACCGAAAGTGAACTTTCTTTCCTGATGAGCTTGAGACTTCATCGTGCAAAAAACCTTGCGAATTCGATAACTGGGAGCAACTTTCTGAGATACTTGTAAAGTAAAACCATCAGAACGATAGGTAGTAATATCTCCTACGCAAGATGAGTCATAGCCAAAGACTCGAAGTAGTAATGCTAGTTCCTCGTGTTCCGCTAAAGTCAATTCAAGATGAACTTCTGAAATGTCGTCAAATAAAGAAGTTTCGGAAGTAACACTGTTTTTCAGATAAGCAGCACGGTCAAAGCAACCAGCACTGGTAAGCTTGATGTTTTTATAGTCTAAATAATCCTGATGAAATTCCATCAACCACGCACTGAAGGCTTCTCTCTCTGATTTGAGTGCCAAATAATGAAACCAGGGCACTTTTCCATCTTCAGTTTGACGAACTTGCAAATCAGAAAACATTTCTTGGGCTACTAAGGATTTTAGCTTTTCATCTACAATATCAATCTGTCCTGCTTGTTTACTATTGAAACCAATACCCGAAAAACCTTCCCTAAACCCTTCCACACCCCCTGGAGCAAAAAGCTCAATATAGCTATGTTTTCCCCTGAGATAAGTTCCCGCCCAACTCTCTTTATCAGTTTCTACGGTATCTCTGGATATTGTGCAGAATTCTTGGCTAATGAACTCTGATTTGGCGATCGACTCTAGCGTTTCTGTGTCGAGAGTAACATATAAATGGTTAAATTCTATTCCCATGTTTTTACTGATTGAGCTTTAGTAATACAAATTGTGGAACAGACAAGATGCCTGTTCATAAAAACTCTTTAACTTAAGTCGCGCAAAGGTATTAGGATTATTCCTAAAATTACGAGTACGTTGAACTGAGATATTGCACCATTCTCGCTTAACAGGCTTTCCGGCCTGTTCCACAAAGAGTGAGTTTTCTTGTGGGGAGTAGGGGTTGGGCGTCCCGCCCGCCCATGAAAGGCTAATTGAGAATGGTGCAATATCTCAGTTGAAGGAAATTTTGGAATTGCCCGGAAGCTCACGCCATATCGACTCTTGTGGCGTGAGTCCGTCACCAGTGCGTTCAACTCACTTTAGCAGGGATTGACCAGCTTCTCACCTCACCCAAAGTCACCGGCATCAGAAGCACCACATCAAGGGTAAAGCGGAATACCTTGCGCCCCCGACGACTACTGTCTGGGTCGTAGAACTCAAGCTTGACATCCCAACAGTCACTGTTGATGCGACAGAACGGGCTTTTTTCGACGTTAATGGTGTCGAGTTGACGACCCTGGACGATCGCCCGAGCAAAGGTCACAGCGGCTTGGAAGATGTTGGTGGCGGCGAAGTTGAGGGCGCGATCGCGCGAAGTCTGCCCCACATTGCGAAGATCGTTGTAGACTCGGTTGAGGAAGGCTGTCAGAGCCTGTCGCACGAGGGGTGCTTGGGCTTCGTCCACCTGACGAGAGATTGCCGCCATCGCCGAGTCCACCAGGGTATTGACTTTCCAGCCGTACATTCCCCGCGGGTAAGGTACCGTCACTACAGGCACAACCTCACCGGAGGAGAGTTCCACCGTGCGGTTGGTGCGTCGGGCGGGTATGCTGACCCGCTCCACAAATTCATCGCTGGCTTCTGGCTCGAGTTGCCCCGCCAACATCAGCACAAACATCTCGTAGACCTCGCCGTCCGTTGACTCTAGGGCATATATCGTGTCTCCATCGAGGTTCAAGGTCCAGATCAGGGAACGGCCTTCATCTGGATTGCGATCGAGGTGTTCGACCATCTGGCGAGCATCGTAGGGGTCTGCAGGCACTATGATGCCGTTTACTTCGGCGGGAGCCATCTGTTGTGTGAAAGTGTCGCGGCGGGCTTCATCCCCAAAGTCGTAGCCGATCGTCCCTAGGGCGTAAACGTTGCCAGAGTAGGCGGTGCTGGCTTCGACAGTGCCTGTGTCTGCGGGAGTCGCGGCGGCGGTGACGGGTTCCTCGGCAGGAGTGGCGGGCAAGACAGCAGGCATCGCTGCACTGGCAGCAACCTCTTGGGTACTGGGGGGGGCATGACTCGCGACGGGGGCGGCATAGCCTGCCCGTTCGGTGCGGATCACTTTGTCGCCCGCGAAGGAAATGGTGAGGGAGGGTTGCCCAAACAGCACCCTCATTGCGCCGGAGATATTGACAAAGCCGCGCAAACAGCGCTCCGGTTCGGCGACAACTGCCGGATCGCAGGGAATCGCGGTATTGAGCAGTGCTGTTCGGACGGCTTCGGCATCGACGGTTTTGCCTTCTTGCAGTTGCAAACTCATCAGCAGCGCGGCGATTCCGGTCACGATGGGGGCGGCTCCACTGGTTCCCGTTCTGAGTCTGGGTTTCTCGGTTGCCAGTTGCGCTCCCCAAATGTCGTCACCCGGAGCCATAATCCCCTCTTCGGTATAATTGCCTCCCCAGTTACTGTAGTGGGCGGGTGGACTGCCTAGATCCATTGCTCCTACAGGCAGGGTTCCTGGCAATACACCAGGGAGACACCAGCATTCACCTAAATTGTTACCCGCCGGCCCGACAATCAGAATGTTGTTATCTAGGCACTTCTGTACGGCTTGAGCGAATAGCTCTTCCCCTTCTCCGGTTTGGGTGGGGCGGCAGATTCCACAGTGGATGATATTCGCCCCTAAATTGAGGGCTAACTCAAAGGCGCGGGCTAGGTTGAGGGGAGAGATAAATTCTTCTGTAATCCCCCTGTTGTTAAGCGGTAAATTAATCACACGACAGTGGGGAACAATACCAGCAGAAGGGGTGTTCTCTTGACCCACAATGATGCTGGTGACGTGGCAAGTATGGTCATCAATTTTAAGACGCATGATAAGCGGTTCGGAAAAAGCCGCTTTGAGTGCTTCTTGTTTCTCCTGTTTTGTGCGATCACTGTCCTCAATTGATCGGAAAGTTGCGTATTCTTCTGAGGAAATTGGCTCTGGATTCTCGTGCCAGTAGGGAAAGACTTTAGAAATTTCGGCTCCCTGGAAACAGGACAGGGAGTGGTCGGGGTTGCCTTCAATAACTACAATGGTGATGCGGGGGTCGCCAAGAGTTTGGTTGCGTAGGTCAGCCAGTCCAGGGATGCGATCGTCAAGGTCGTGGGGGTGAAGTGCTGCCGAGAGTGGGGTTGCAGAACTCTCAACCCCACTGGCTGAAATAGCCGCAGATTCAGTTTCATTCACTACAACATCCGATTCCACTTCACTCTCGGAAGCCTCTGAGTCCATGACTTCAGTCGTCGTCTGGGATACAGATTCAGCCTCACTCACCGAAACCGCTGCCTCTGTTGTCTCCACCCATTCTGTAGGTTGGGTTGAGGAACGAAACCCAACATCTAGTTCAGATGTAGGTTGAGTTGAGGAACGAAACCCAACATCAGCAGGCTCAGGTTCCGCCTCACCCCTATCCAACTCAACCGCGCTCACCGAGACTGCTACCTCCGCAGACTCATCCGAGGGATCGACGTCTTCAACTGACTCAACTCCACTCGCTTGCACATCGCGCTTCGGCAGTGACCCCAATATGAACTCACCCACCGCCGACTCTTCCACATAGTCCAGACCTGCTGCTTGTCCAAAACCCTCGCTATCCCCAGCCCCCAACGCGCAGGGAGCCAGACCCATATTCGTTGCCACTAGATAGAGATTTTGCTGCAACACTCCGACGTGTTTCAGCACTAGCGCATAGGCTACAGAGCGATACTTGCGGAACAGCCGTCCAAACCGTGCCGTAACCACGAGAAGGACTTGTGGTTGGGGTTGGTAATACACATAAGGTTGCAGAGCTAAGACATCCTCTGATTCGGAAATTTGATCTAATTGGTGATTGAGTGGGTCATAGTGATACAACCCTTTTTCCAATCCTTGACAACGCCGCACTACCGGATAAATTTCTAGCTCATACATTGTTCCGCCACCCGGATAGGGACGACGGCTCAACTCGCCATAGTCCATGTCCGCGTCAAAACCTATTACTTCTCGCCAATTCTCACCGAACTGCTCACCGAACCACTCCTCTGGGTGAAGCAATTCTTTGACACGGGCAGTCCGATAAAGCAGTTCACTGAGTTGTTCTATAGTGATTGGATGTGCCTCGTCGTATTCTCGAATCGATTTCCGCGTTTCGATCGCTTCCGTGAGCGTGGCATCGTTACACATCAACGCCCCCAAGTTCGGACGCGGCAACGGCACAATCTGGTCGCTCATAGCCGGTTTCACCATTGGGAAATCTGACCACTGCCCAATGTTAAAATCTTCTGCTAGATAGTCATGGCGGCCCAAGCGGCTGCGACTGTGGAACAGTAGGTTATGAAAGTCCCAAAGCTGGAGCGAGGGGGGTTCGGGGTCAGCCGTCAGAAATCCCGCAGCCCACAGCAGGCTGAGGAACTGATAGGCGGTTTCTGGCCCCAGGTTGGGGGGTGGCGTAAGTGTTGCGAGGGATTGAGGCTGGGCGAGTTGAGCCAGGAGCGCACTCCCTCGCCAGTCCAGGAGTTTAATCCGAAACTTCGAGAGGGGGGACTCAAGCACCATTGTGCCATCGTAGGGATGCTGATAGGCAAAGCGGGAGAGGGTGAGACGGGTTTGTGTCCAGTAGGGTTCTGTCAGATTCAATTCAGCGGATTCCACCATCGGGATCGCCACTGCCAGCGGCAACACGGCGTAATTGAGCCAACCTCGCTCATCCAATTGTTGTAGCGTCAGTGCGAACTGTTCCCCGGCTACCCGACCATCGAGTTCGGCTAACCCTTGCACCAGTGAGTCGGGGGTGGTGTTGCCTGCCTTGAGACGATCGAGAGCAATACCGAATCCAGGGGTTGTAGCTAGGGTGAGCCAAGCAGTCGGATCTGATTCTGCCGAGTGCAGCGTGTAGTGGTCTTCGGTGCTTTTAACTTGGATATTGGGATTGAGGGAAACAGCGAAGGGGTGATTGCTCATAGCGATGGATAATGGGAAACGATGATTGGGAAAGTGAGTTTATGACGGCAGCGATCGGTGAAGCGATCGGGAGCGGTATTTTGTTTGAAGATTAGTCGCAGCAACATCGACAAGCACAAATGACTCACTCTTAAACAAATTTCGCCAATCTACCTATATCTATATCCGGTTGACATGTATCACTTTGGTTGTAGAAAAAACCATAGTTTTCCAATCGAATACTTTCCAAATCTCTCGCTTTAGCGGTGATACCAGCATAGGTAACGCAATCCTGACTCTGACAAAAGTCATAAATCTTATCGCCCAAGCTATTGAACGCAAAATATTGTGGTATGTCTTTGATATCAAAAAAGTGAAAATGGAAGAGTGGCTCTATCTTTTCCCTAGAAAAACTCGCCGAGATCGAATCTGAAACATTAAAAATAGAATTTACTTTGCGTGAGGATCTTTTTTGTATGTAGGCAGCGAGATATCTTCCAAAATTTTCTTGAGTTTGGTATTTTCCTCCTGGAGAACCCGCCCATATTTCTATGTTACTACGACCATCCAAGAAAAGATTAAATCCAATCACAACAACATCTCTGAGCAGAACTTCTGTCAACTCAGCCGAATATTTGGCACTATCAAGTGCGATCGCTGTCATCACTAAATCTCCGTTACTTTCCCCAGGATGTATATGCATATATATCTTGATCAGAGAATCTTGAAGTGTCGGACGTAAGTCAATGCCTATAGTGTTATTTTCGATTTTGCTAGAGCCAATGTATAGGGCTGAAAATTGATCGAGCAAGTGACGATTGATTTTAACACCTACTCTGCTTTCAATTTTGTCTAAAAAATTTGAGGCATCGGTCAGAGATCTAGGCCAAGTGTGTCCGTAATTAGCAACTTGAAAGTCTCCTGCGAATAACCGATTGCCTTCAACGTTACAAGTAGGCTCAACACCACACGAGCCTTCTATTTTAAGAACAGCTTCTTCAAAAAGAGGAATCGGAAAACTAGGTTCTACATCAAAACCATCTTGATGAGTCCGCATGAACCGAAGGCGCTGCTCTCGTAGATAATCAGGTGAAAACACAGAAGTGATCGTCATAATCGTATTTCCTCATACAACGTTTTTTAAGGATCTAAGGCGAATTATATGCACTCATTCAGAGTTTGTCCTGAGTTGATCTTCATCTTAATTTCGTCTGGTTCACAGAGTCATTCATGTGATAGTACATTTTTACCCTTTGGATTGAATTGGCAGCAAACTCCGATTCAGGAACACCAATATATAAACCATGAAAAACTCGATTTCGATAGGGCTCGTGAACTTGCTTAACCATCTCATTCCCAAGATAGTCAACGAAGCTGTTCGGAGAATTGACCATGCAAAAGTATATCACATCACTATCATTCTCGCTACTAATGCCGATTTGAAGAACCTGAGTCTCCTTGACGAGCTGAAATGCTCTGGCTGGGAGAATGTCGGCTAGATAGCCTTGGACATCTGGCCGCTGAAGGTCATTGGGGTAGAACGTGGGGTAAACCTCTACGGCTGCTCGATTGTCAAAGAAAAAGTCAAACCCAACCAACAATGTTCCATTGACAATTAATTGTTCCCAATTGCGCTGTTCTCCACAAAGCGCAGTTGCAATTGCCGTCTTTTCTGGATAGTCCCTAATGTTAAAGTACAATTTGATCCGCGACGGTCTTAGTTCTGAACGAACATCAATACCAACACTGACCATATCTAGCTTAGAAGGATCTAGACCCGCAGCCAAAAACTGCTGAAGTAGTCCCAAATTAAGCTGCACTTCTGACCGGGCTTCGATTTGGCGAGAGAACGTCAGAAAATCTTCAAGATCAATCAATCTGACCGCTGGATTGGGGACATAAACCTCAGAAAGGTAATAAAAGCGCCCTGGATAGTAGCGATCGCATTCAATATTGCAGCAACAGGAGATAGACCCGCCTTTATCTTGACGCCGCTTGCCAACAAATTCCTCAAACAAGTTGAGGAGATAGGTGTTTTCAATGTCAAAGATTTGTTTGTGTTCTTCGATGTAACGCAAGTTATCTTCGTGACGATTCGCAATATGGCTAGAGGCGACAAAAACACCATGCTTTTGAGTTTGAACCTTGACTTTTGCAGGCCTGACTGCTTTAATATCGCCAAAAAATAATGGTAGATGAGGATGAATCAAGTTTGCATTAGCTAAACGTAAAGCCAAGGTTGGGATCTTAAGGGTTTGATCTTTGTCATAATCAATGTTTTGAAAACCTGCTTGTCTAACAGCTTCAACCAAATTATTCAGCGGAATAACATGGCTACCTTGTAACTCTTGTTGATTGATTTCATTCAAGGCTTGTTCTTCCAGAACGGAGAGAGGAGGCTCTTTGACAAAGAGACCGGTGATGTACAAAGTCCCCCCTGGCCGGAGTAAACGCTTAACTTCGGCAAGAACTTGAGGCAACTGATTAGAATACTTAATACTGTCATTAAAAAAAACGATATCAAAAACAGCATCAGGAAAGGGTGGGGCATGAAAATCACCCACTTGTACCCGTACCCGATCCACTAAATTTGCTTGGGCAATCCGAATTTGGGCTTCTGCCGCTTCCACCTCAGAAATCGTGAGACCCTCAATCCGCACTCCTGGAAACGACTGGGCAATATGAATTGCCGGAATTCCTGCTCCACAACCAGCATCAAATATATAGTTTCCGGGCTGTATTCCCATCCGAGTCGCTAGACTAAGGTTGTGCGATCTAGCTACTGCATCAGGAACCATTCGACTAAAGTTGATAGAATTTTTGTTATAAAAAGTACGAACTTTTTCGACTTCAGCAGCCCGATTGCTCTGAGTAGAAATATGAGGACGGATGAGGTTGCTGTTCATGATTTCCAGTGAAGATGATGAGCCAAAAGAATGATTAGACTGTCAGTGTAATAGCACTTTAAATAAAAAACGAGGCTAACGAAGGAACACCAGACTTTGAAAATAACGTCTACTGTGCAAGCATTGTTAGCCCCGTTTTTAGCTCAGAGCCCAGCTTTTCTTCGTTTCGATGCATAGGATAATTAATCCTAATGTTACCGAACTTAGAAGATCAAGATGGCATCGCTCGCTGGCGATGACTAAATCAGAGGCATTTAGGCATCATCACCGTCGTAGGAGCAGACGGGGACGCAGACGCAGGGCATGCACTGAGACGCGCCCACACCGTCGTCATAGGAGCAGATTACGAAGCACTGGGACGCACCCACACCATTACCACCGAGAGATTCCTCAGAGAGTTCAGCCAGGTGGCTGGGGAGTTTACCGTTGGTGCTGCGGAGTACGGGCTTGCCCTGGTGGGGCAGGATGTTCTTCTTGTTCATGAGAATAATCCTCATTGTGTTGTTTGGCGTATTGACCCGTTGGGGTGGGCCAGTCCCCTTCTTCGTAAGAAGAAGCTTAGTCGGGCGACATCCGGTACGTAGCGACTACCCATCGCCCGCAAACTTTAAAAAACTTAAAACGGCATCGGCGTGGGGTTCATCTGAGCCTCAGCGAGCGGTTCATCTCGCCACCCCAGCTTCACCGGCACATCATAGAGCCGCCCTGCCCCAAAGCGCGACCAAAAATGCCGCATTCCTGGCACTGTCACCTTGACCACATTCAAACCAATGTCCGGTCGGGTTTGATCCACCACCAAGGTCTCCAGTCCCGCTTGTTGGGCAATGTCTACGCAGGTGAGGACATCGGCGTAAATATCATCACTCCAACGCTTGGGGTAATCCTGGGCTGTTTTGAGGGGTTGTGTGGCATCAGGGACAAGGTAGGGATGATCCGCCAGCTTCGCAGTGAGTAACCAATCCGTTGCGTCGCTTTTCAGGTTCTCGTCTGGCACTTTGTCCAGTTCCAAGCCAATTTGGTTAACCTCTGTGAGGGTGCGGATGATGGCAATAGTGGGGTCGAGGTGCGCCCCAAAGCCGAGAATCAATCGTTCCGAGCTTCCCGTTTTCCGATTCGACACCCCGACAAAAGCTGGAATGCCTAAGTCTGTTGTCAAATCCAGCACCCATAATTCTCGGTCATTTTCCCGGTAGAACTGCTGCAACTGGACAAAATACGGCTCATCAAAGCTCGTCAAGTCCACCGCCGGACGCCTCAAGCGGTTGTACCACCACAGCGCCACACCGTCGCGCTCCACCAGTTCCATAAACCCTTGCAGAATGGCTTCTTCGAGGGTGTTCCCGGCAGCATTACCGTTGGAATCTCCCCGGCTGAAGCGATGATCTTGGGGCAAGGGATAGTGGTAGTAGCACATCGCCGTAGGCAGATACTTATGGGTCTGCTCTGTTAACGACCACACCGGAGTCCAGTCAATGGCTTGACTCGCATCAAACCGCTGGGGAATCCAATCGTGAGCCGCCGTTGCTTGCGCGTTCAAGCTCTCCCGGTTGGCATACTGCGCCTCGCTAAAGTACAAACACTGTTCTGGATGAATCGCCAAGTCTCCCAGTTCCGCCAAGGTTGCCCGTTTACGAGGTTCGTCCCCTTGAAAGATGCCAGAATAGCGCTCCACTGCTTCACACAAGCCACTCGCCCGCGATTGGCTATCGGTCTTACCCTTGCCCGAACTCTTGTGTTTCAGGGTATTGCGTAGACCCCGTAAGGAGGTAGCACTGCCGAAGCTATGCCCCGCCCGGTAGGTATGTACCAACGGATTAGCCGGATCGGTAATCCGCACCAGTTCCGTCACCACGCCCGTCACTGGACTGATCAAGTGCTGATATTTCTGCACCGTGTGTTCTGGAGTGGTGGCGCGATGACCGCCATCACGGGTGAACTGCTTGCGCCGCGATTCTAGCTTTAGCGGTTCAAACCCTCGCCGCTGCAAAATTCCCGAGTCCCCACAGGTCGGACATTGCGGCCGCTTAATCAAGATATGGCTTTTCAAGTCCAGAATTGTCTGGTTGAAGGTGATAACCTTGCCGTCGAGGGTGGGGAAGCGTGCCGTTCCCGGTGCAGTGGCATTGACGTGTTGCTTGACAATCCACTTGGCAATCTCAGTCGCGGCGAACTGTAACCCCGTTTGCAGGGTCGAAGGCAGCGTCGCCCGTGCTGTGGGCAAGCAGCCTAATACACTCCCGTTTTGACCATTGCGCTGCTGTTGGGCTTGTTTTTGCCGCAACACCGACGACTCAACTTCGCGGTTGCCCCCCAGCCGATGAGCCAGACAGCCCCAACACCCTGTCTTTCCGGGAACAAACACTGGGCCCAACCAGAGGACACTGCCCACAGGCTTGACGAGCAGCCAAGTTTGTTGGCGCTCCAGAGCCTGCTTGTTGATGGTGGCTAGTTCCGGCTGCAAATAGTCATCGGTCAAGACGATGTTGAGCGCCGCCTCCGAACCCGCGTCTGTGGGGTTTTGCACCGGAATGCCCATGTCCCGCAGGGCAGTTGCGAGGGCAGCAACGGTTACTTCACTGATGTTATCGCCCACCGCTGTCAGCGTGACCGGCTGCTGTAGCCCCTCGGCTGCTACGGGGGGTGCAATCCCTAACTCGCTCCAAAATGCTGCGACTTCCGAGGATAGTTCCGGGGCAACCTCGGTGAGGTAGCCTTTCTCTGCGAGGCGATCGAGTACATAGTCGATGTATTCTTCTGGGACTTCCCCACCCAGCTTTTCGACAATCTGCTCCCGGGTATATTGCCCATCCAAGAGGGGCACAATTTGGCAGTAGAGTTGCCCGGTGAGGGCGTGGTTGCTCTGTTCGCCAAGGAGGTAGACTTGCTTTGGCTCGATCGCCTCAACATGAAAGTGCGGCTTAATTTGGAGGAGTGTGGTGGATTGCATAGAGCGAACAGTCAGTCATTAAGTGGACGATAACAAGACAGGCTAGGGATTAGGACCAGATGCGGCCCCGGCGGAAGGGTTTAGGGTGTCTCTTTGACTCCTTGGCTTGCTTCTTGGCGTAGTCGCACCAGTAGGCATAATCTTGCAGCCCGGTCTGGGAAGTGGGCACGTAAGACTTTTTCTCTTCAAGGGTGGAGGAGACATCCGAGGGTTTTACTTCTGTTTTCTCCTTAGCCACCGTTTCCTTTTTCTCGTTAGCCATAGTTTCCTTAGTTTCCTTAGTTTCCTTGGGTGTTTGGGGTGTTTGGAGGGTTTGCCGTTGCTGGGGAACCACAACCCCCTCTAGCTTGAGGTAGTCGATCCGGTGTGCCCCATCTCCCAACCCACGATCTGTGGTCAGGGTCAGGGTATGTTGCCCAGCGCTGAGGGCTGGCAAGGGAATCTGGGTTTTGGTTGGCTTGCCTGACCCGACCCCGACGAGTTCGGTCACTGGCTCACCATCAACCCACAGGGTGTCAACTTGAGATCCAAAAAAGTTGTAAAAGAGCGTAAGTTCGCCTGTGCTGTAGCTTTGGGCAAGAGTGAATTGGATATTCAGTTTGTCGGTGGAAAAAAGCTGCTTTCCTTTGCTCTTTGGTTTGGTCTTGCGACCGGGAACCACGAGCAACGATGGCATTTGGGGCTGGTTAATCGGGTCTGGATCTGACCCAACAACGTAGGTAAATTCCTCTTGCCAGCCACCTACCTGCGAAAACTCCTGACCTCCTTTACCAGCTTGACCAATTTGCCATAGGGTTTCAGTTTGCTGAGGCATCGTGATTAGGGGCTTATCAGTGGCCCGTTAATAAAATCGTCCCATGCCCCCAAAGCCGCCCCAGCCCTGGCTGGCTGAACTCGGGCTGACACTAGAGTGCATCACTTGGTTGAAACTACGGTTGGCATAGGCTGAAGGATCGTTATAGTTAGCGCCATGGAGCAGATCCATCCGAATATGCACCAAATCCTCGGTAAGACCATCTTCCACATCCACGCACAGCGCAGGCTGGATGAAATGAGGCCGTTTGACGGGGGGAGACAATACAGGAAGTCGCATGGTTAAGGATTCTCCGTATGGATAGGGTGAACAAATCTAGATGTCTTGGCGAGAGTCCATTTTGTTGTGGAACTCTCACCGCAATTGTATTGCCCTTTAATACGGTGAAGACCAAGAACGAACTTCGCCCAATGTGACCGGAATCAGATCGCTGACATCAATGGTGAAGCGGAAAATCTTCTTGGCACGGCGGCTGTTTTCAGGGTCGAAGAACTTCAACTTCACATCCCAGCAGTCGCTATCCATGCGACAGAAGGGGCTTTTCTCAACAGTAATGCTGTCGAGTTCCATGCCGACGGCAACCGCTTGGCTGAAGGTTTGGGCGGCTTGGAAGGCGTTGGTGACGGAGAAGTTGAGGGCGCGGTCTTGGGAAGTGGTTCCCAAGTTGCGGAGGTCGTAGTAGATGCGGTTGAGGAAGCCATCTAAGGTGTTGCGGATGCGGTCTTCATCAGCAGTGCCGTCTTCAGCTTGAACCGCTGCCATCGCCGCTCTCACCAAGCTGTTGACTTTCCAACCGTAGATGCCGCGGGTGCTTTGGGGTTCAATTACCGGGATAACTTGACCGGAGAAGAGCTTGACTTTGCGCCCGGTCAAGATGCCGGGGATGCTGACGCGCTCAACGTATTCGGCATCGTTTTCGGGTTGGATTTGACCGGATAGCAGTTCGTGGAGGGCGCGGTAGGACTCGGCTCCGAAGGGACCCGTGGGGTCGATCGCATAGACTGGAGTCAATTCAATGTTGAGTGTCCAAATGAGCGATCGGGCCTCAGAAATATTGTCGCCCAGGTAGTCCACCATCTGGCGGGCGTCGTAGGGGTTCGCGGGCACCATCACCCCTCCCCCTATGTCAAACGGTGGCATCAGTTGCTTGAACGAGTCCCGGCGGGCTTCGCTCCCGAAGTCATAGCCGAGGGTTCCTAGGGCATAAACAATCTGACCGAGATCGGGAAGTTCGCTGGGGGCTTGGCTGGCGGTGACGGAGTTAGCAGTTATGTTGGGCATCATTTGTTGTTGGGTTACAGATGTAGGAAACGATTGCATCAAGTTTTGCAAGTTAGGGGTGTTGCTAGGGACAGCCTCAGCCGCTCCTGGCTTGGCGGCAGCAGCAACCAAGCTAGGAGCCGGTTGCCCTTGATTAGCCATCGCTTCACTGGCGTTGGTTAAGCCGCCATCACAACCGCAGCCTGCGGCTTCTACTTCTGATGCACCCACCGATGCGAAATTCTCAGCCATTTTTCCTCCTTTTCTTAATAACGTTATGGCTCCAGAGATGTTCAGTCTGCCCGCGAGACACCGACGGGTTTCTTCTGGCAAGTCAGGATCGCAGGGTAAGGCACTCTGCAACAACACTTGACGAATTTTGTGGGGGTCGGGGGTTTCTCCCTGCTCCCGCTGAAGACTCAGCAGCACGGCTGCTACACCTGAGACAATCGGAGTGGCGAAGCTCGTACCGCTCAGGCGGTCGGTGCCACCACCGGGTTTAGCTCCCAGGATGTCCTTGCCTGGGGCAAGGATGCCTTGGTCTTTGTAGGCTTCGCCCCAGTTGCTAAAGTCCAAGGGTTTGCCATTAGCATCCATCGCGCCTACTGCTAGCACAGAGGGCAAGGCAGCGGGTACGTGCAAGCAATCGCAACTATTGTTGCCAGCGGCAGCGACGAGCAAGACGTTGTTCTCTCGGCACAGACGAACGGCATTCTGTAACCAGCCATCGGCCTCGCCAAAGTCGGTTAGTTGTCCCCCACTCAGGTTGATAACATTGGCGCCGGCATTGACTGCTTGCTCGATCCCCCTAGCCAAATCTAGCTGGGAAGTTCTGAGGCGATCGTCGGCGAAGACAGGGACAATTATTCCCTTACATTTGGGAGCTATCCCCTCCACCGGACTGCCCGGTTGCCCAAAGATAATGCTGGCAACGTGGGTTCCGTGGGTGGACATATTGCCACCGACCTGGGCCTGGGCTTTAACCAAGGTGGGAAGAAACGTTAAGTCGGCGCCTTGGAAGCAAAGATGATTTTGGTCAACAGGACCATCCAAAACGGCGATACAAATACTACTATCTCCCTGGGAGAGCGTACTTAATGTATCTAGCATTTAAACGTATTCCAAACACTAATCAGCATAGAGTAGTTTTTTTACACCTATTGATAGATACGTGCGTTTTTACCTTCAAGGTAAACTAGTGGTGCGTATGCTGCCACAAATTTAATTTTTGAAAAGAAAAATTAGGACAATTGGTTTATCCCTAGGAATTAGTTTTAGTGCTGCACAATCTTATGCTTGCCAGACGAGGGAACTTAGGATGACCGAGGATCAATCGTCTAAGTTGGCTAGGTGCTACTTGTGTAGGGCTATACCAAAGCCTTGAATCTATATAAGCATACTGAACAGGACTTATACAATAGACTCTACATATTTCTTATTATTTGGATAGATTTTGTACCAATACGGTTCAGTTAACCCCCACCCCCCTAACCCCCAGGGCTGTTTCATTCTCTTGTAGGGGCTGCCCCCCGTGGCTGCCCCCATGTCTCAAACGCCTGTGAAGTTGTCTGTGGGGGGGTAGGCATTCAGGACACTACAAGAGTCAAAATCGCGATTTTCGTGAGAATGAAACCGCCCTGCCCCTAACCCCCCAGCCCCCTAACCCCCAGGGCTGTTTCATTTAATTCAGTTAGAAAACTGTGAAGAAAGCGAGCACCCATAATTTTATGGGTGCTTTTTGCTGATTGGCCAGGCGGCGGTGGGTATTGTTCTTTAGGCTCTACTCATTTGAAAAAATGCTAAAAAATATCCCATTTTTCCCAGGAATACCATTCTATGGAAAAACAAATAATTCTCTGAAATATCAGGTTGTTCTCCAGCAGAGCGAAGAAGATTGCGGTGCAGCTTGTCTGGCTTCGATCGCCAAATTTTACGGACAGAACTTTACAATTAGTCGCTTGCGAGAATTGGTCGGTACCGGCCAGCAAGGAACGACTTTACTGGGCTTGAAACAAGGCGGTGAGGCGATCGGCTTTAATGCTCGATCGGTGCGAGCAGCGGCTGCTATTTTAGACAAGCTCGATGATGCCCCTCTACCGATGATTATTCACTGGAGCGGCTATCACTGGGTTGTTTTGTACGGCAAAAAGGGCAACAAATATGCGATCGGCGATCCAGCCGTCGGTATGCGCTATGTTTCTAAAGCAGAATTAGCAGCAGCTTGGACAGATTGGCTGTGCTTGCTAGTAGAACCCGATGCGGAGCGGTTTTTTGCAGCAGCAGAGGGTCAACCGCCCGCTAATTCCTTACAAAAATGGATGCGCCGGATTGGGATTTATCGCCCGATTTTAATGGAAGCATTTTTGCTGAATATGGTGTTGGGTTTGCTGTCGATTTCTTCGCCTTTTCTAGTTCAACTGCTCACCGACGACATCCTGGTGCGGGGCGACAGACAACTCCTGGCGAGTGTGGCGATCGCAGTTATAGTTATGAACCTTTTTAGCAGCAGTTTAGGATTGGTAGAGTCGAACTTAATTGCTCAGTTTTCCCAGCGTTTAGAATTGGGATTGGTGATGGAATTCGCGCGCAAATTCCTGCGATTGCCTTTGAGCTTTTACGAAACCAGACGCAGTGGCGAAATCGTCAGTAGATTACAAGATATCCAAGAAATCAATAAATTAGTTTCTCAAGTCGCTATCAGCTTGCCTAGTCAATTTTTTATCGCTGTAGTTTCTTTTATTTTTATGTTATTTTACAGCAAGGAACTGACTTTAGCAGCTACAGCTATAGCTCTGTTAATGACTGCCTCTACAGTGGTATTTCTGCCCGTATTGCAGCAAAAAACGCGCAGTTTATTTGTGCTGGAAGCAGAAACTCAAGGCGTTTTAGTAGAAACTTTTAAAGGCGCGCTGACTGTCAAAACTACTAGCAGCGGTCAGCAACTTTGGGAAGAATTTCAAACCCGCTTCGGTCGCTTAGCAAAGCTCACTTTCCGCACTACACAAATTGGCATTCTCAACAATATATTTTCTGGTTTTGTTGCCTCTGCTGGCAGCATTACTCTGCTGTGGCTTGGTAGCGGTTTGGTGATTGACAAGGTATTGAGTATAGGTCAGTTGCTAGCGTTTATTAGCATGAATCAAAACGTTACTACTTGGGTGAATTCGCTAGTAGGATTTACTGATGAGATGACTCGCGTGCAGACAGCTACTCAACGGCTGTCGGAAGTCATCGATGCTGAACCGGAAACTAAAGACGATACGAATAAACCTTTTGTAACTATTCAAGACCGCGACGGTATTGTTTGCAAGAGTGTTAATTTTCACTACCCCGGCAGACTTGACTTGCTGGAAAATTTTTCTGTCACATTTCCCGGCGGTCAAGCAATTGCTTTAATCGGCAATTCCGGCTGCGGAAAAAGTACGCTAGCAAAAGTAATTGCTGGTCTGTACCCGCTGCAATCTGGTAATATTAGAATTGGCGGTTACAACTTACAGGATTTGTCTCTCGACAGTCTCAGACAGCAGGTAGTATTGGTTCCTCAAGAAGCGCATTTTTGGAGCCGTTCGATTATGGAAAATTTTCGATTGGGCAGTCCAGATATCAGCTTTGAACAGATTGTTAAAGTCTGCAAAATTGCGGGGGCGGATGAATTTATCAGCCAATTGCCGGATAAATATCAAACAGTTTTAGGGGAGTTTGGAGCGAATATTTCTGGCGGACAAAGACAAAGATTGGCGATCGCCCGCGCCATTCTCAACAACCCGCCCGTATTGATTTTAGACGAATCTACCGCAGGGCTTGACCCCGCAAGCGAAGCGGAAGTTTTAGAACAGTTGTTGATGTATCGGCACGGGAAAACGACGATTTTTATCAGTCACAGGCCGCGAGTGATCGATCGCGCCGATTGGATTATCATGTTAGAACGCGGCCGGTTGAAAATGCAAGGCTCGGCTGCAAAATTGCGAGCGATTCCAGGAGACCATTTAGAGTTTTTGAATCCTTGAGCTAGTTAATAAAACGACAGGTTGAAATCTGTCGCTACACAAACAAAACCAGCCTGCGCGGTTCGACACCGAGTCAATCGATTTTAGATTTTAGATTTTAGATTTTAGATTGAAGCATTGACCCCACGGATAAATTCGGGGGCTCCTTTATCGGATACAGGTTTTTTATTTCTGGGTCCTGAGTCTGCTTTCGGAATGAATCCGGGGGCTGGTATCCTGGATGCTTTCGGTCAACAGTCAACACTCAACAGTCAACAGTCAACTATCCTTTCTGAGTGCAACCGGAATTGATATCACTCATGACTAATAACTTCTCTAAGATTCTTGAGCCAAAGTACATCGAGCGCACAATCCGAAAAACTCCAAAGTGTGATAATAAATCTTGAAAGAATGAGATTGTTGTAGTTGGCTTTCTAAGTGGTGGACGGGGCATTCGTCGATCGTAATTGACGCGCCACATTCCAGACAAGTTAAGTGATGTTGGTCTTGGTGGGCGGCACCGTAGAGAGATTCGCCACTAGCAAGCGTTCTGACGTGAACGAACCCCTCTCGCTTTAAACCGTCGAGGGAGCGGTAAACTGTTGCTAGGCCCATGCTTTGGTCGCTGTTACGCAGTTCTAAGTAGATATCTTGTGCTGAGAGCGATCGATTCAAGTGCTTGAGCAAGTGTAAAATACGCTCCTGACTGCGGGTGCGGTTGGTTCTCATAATTTTTTTGTGTAATCTGCTAGAGTCAAATCAGTCCCTGTTTCTAGGCTATCTTACTTGGGCGAACCAAAGGGCGATCGGCGCGCTGCTCGGTTGTAGAATACAATGGGGCTAACTTTCACATCACCTACCGCAACATTCCCGTGACTCAGAAATATCTTGCCCAAATCTATGTTACCCTCCGCCCTTCTGTTTTAGATCCCGCCGGCACTGCCGTACAGTCTGGTTTGCAACACATGGGATACGACAATGTTGAGCGCGTGCGTATTGGGAAATACGTTGAATTGACGCTGACTGCTGCTGGTGAGTCGGAGGCCCGCGAACAACTCGATCGCGTTTGCGACCAACTTTTGGCCAATCCAGTGATTGAAAATTATCGCTTTGATTTGACTGAAATTCCTGTTGCTGTGGAGACAGCGGCAGCATAAATGCGATCGTCCCTAGGGTGTTTTTAAACCCGGAGATCCCCCCTAACCCCCCTTAATAAGGGGGGGACAAGAGGTTCTCAAAATCTCTGTTAAAAAGCGGGCACTCGGAACACTCAAAGTCAACCCCTACTCCCCTTTTTAAGGGGGATTTAGGGGGATCGAGACTTCGATACAAGGGAGAAAAACATAAGATTTTAGTCTTATGTTGACACCTCTTCCTTCTTCCTGACATCCGTTACATCCGTTACATAATCCGTTGCCGAACTTCCTTCTTCCTTCTTCCTTCAGCTTATGAAATTTGGAGTTATTGTTTTTCCTGGTTCAAATTGCGATCGCGATGTGGTGTGGGTGACTCAAGGGTTACTCCACCAACCGACGCGGATGATTTGGCACGAAGATACCGATATTTCGGATATTGACATCATTGTAATTCCCGGTGGTTTCAGTTACGGAGATTATTTGCGGTGCGGTGCGATCGCCCGTTTTTCTCCGGCGATGCGGGCTACTGCGGAACACGCGAAACAAGGAAAGCTTGTACTGGGCATCTGCAACGGTTTTCAGGTGTTGACTGAAGCTGGTTTGTTGCCCGGTGCTCTGGTGCGGAATGCGGGATTGAATTTTATTTGCGATCGGGCTTCTTTGAAAGTCGAGCGCGGTAATACTCGTTGGACTGCGGCTTATACTACGGGTGAAATCATCGATTTGCCGATCGCCCACGGCGAAGGCAACTATTATGCCGATGCCGATACTTTAGCAGAACTAGAAGAGCACAAGCAAGTGCTGTTTCGCTACTGTACTCCGGCGGGCAAAATTAGCGATGCTGGCAATCCCAACGGTTCGTTAAATAATATTGCCGGTATTTGTAATCGGGCGGGCAATGTATTAGGAATGATGCCGCATCCTGAGAGGGCTTCCGATCCGATGTTGGGCGAAACTGATGGGGTGAAATTGTTTCAAGGGTTGCTGATGGCAAGTGTTGCTGCTGTTTTGTAGTTGATATTTGGGGTGTCTCTGATTTTATGAACAGGCTTTCCGGCCTGTTCCACAGTAGATTAAATTTGTTGTGGGGAGTAGGGGTTGGGCATCTTGCCCGCCCAAAATCAACAGGCTTTCCGGCCTGTTCCACAACAGATTAAATTCATCTACAAATAGACATCTCCAATAATTACTGTGGAACAGGCAGGATGCCTGTTCTTGACAAGCTTTAACTGGTTCCCAGGCTCCAGCCTGGGAACCTATATCCAGAGGCTCTGCCTCGCTTTAAAGCGACGCACCTACCAAATTAAAAATGCTAAAATGATTTGAAAGTCAATACATCGGAAAACAGTCCTATGCCTTCACCTTTTCCTGGAATGGACCCCTACTTAGAACACCCCGATTTCTGGCAGGAAACTCACAATCGATTGATTATCGCGATCGCTGATACCATCATGCCTCAAATTCGCCCTAAATATGAGGTTGCAATCGACAAACGCATCTATGAAATTACCGATCCAAATGACAGTAACAGCGACTCCCTTTTAGTAGGTATCCCCGATGTGGCGATTAAGCGTCAATCTAATAACCCGAATCTTCCTACAGGTTCAGTTGCCACTTTAAATATAACACTTCCGACTACCGTTAAAGTGCCTGCTCCTGAAAAAATTAAACAGACTTACCTGGAAGTGCGAGAAATGGCAACGAAACAAGTTGTCACCGCAATTGAAATTCTTTCTCCTGTCAACAAACGTAGTGGAGAAGGAAGAATTACTTATCTCAAAAAACGCCAGAGTATTTTAGGTAGCTTAACCAATTTAGTCGAAATCGATTTACTACGAAAATGGGAATCTATGCCCATTCTTAATAATTCTATTCAAAGCGATTATCGGGTTTTGGTCAGTCCCAGTAATCGCCGTCCGTTTGCCGAACTTTATGCTTTTAATCTCCGCGATTCTCTACCTATATTTCCGCTTCCCTTGCGCGAGGAAGATGTAGAACCTATTGTTAATTTCCCAGAAATATTTGCAGGTGTTTACGATCGCGCTGGCTATGATTATCGGATCGACTATAATCAAGAACCCGTACCGTCTCTATCGGAAGAAGATCGGGTTTGGGCTACCCAACTTTTGCAAGAAAAAGAACTTCGAGATAATTAATATTGTCAGCAACAGGCAAGATGCCTGTTCCACAAGAAATTTACTCTTTGTGGAACAGGCATCTTGCGTCAGCAACAGGCAAGATGCCTGTTCCACAAGAAATTTACTCTTTGTGGAACAGGCATCTTGCCTGTTCATGAAAGACTTAGTGAGAATGGTGCATAATGTGGATTTCAACCCCCGACGGACTAAACGGCAGCCGGCAAGATATAATTACTCCTAACTTTTGAAAAGAAAAATATTTATTGTATGCCACTAATGGACTTAGCTAATTTTAAAACTAGGGTAATTGGATGCAGTGCGGTGATGGCTATTGGACAAGTTATTTCAAGTGCGATCGCCAATCCGGCAACTCAAGCAGCAGCGGGTATGATGGGCGGCCCGATCGCACTTGGGGGAGCTTCTATCTTAGCAGCGATTGCTACTGGTATAGCGGGGAATATCGCGGCTAATGACCTCGGAAATCGGCTGACGGAAGGGTTGAGCAAAAATCCGAGGATTCTCGATAATCACGATTTGATTAAGGCGGCGGGTGAGGCGATCGGCTATATTTTGAGAGAGGTTGCGAAGTCCGATCGCCTAATTGCGATCGCCGAAACCAAAAATTTGCCTTATCCAGAAACAGCACTCAGTCAATTAGCAGAGAAAACTCCTGAATACTGGCTGGATATTAACACGAATACAGCCGACTTGTCAAGGGGTTTAAATATTTCCGAAGACCAGCTAACCAAGATTTTTTCTGCGGAGGCCGAGGAGTTCGATCGAGTTACCGGATTGACAACGGCAGATTGGGCAAGTTTCGTCAACGAATTCGCCGCCAGCGAGGGCAAATCCTTCGATGCGGAAATTGTGGAATTTGTCGCGGAGAAACTGTACGCAACTTTCCCGAAAGCGTACCGCGAAGTGCTGAAACTGGATGCCGCGAAGGGAGGAGAAAAGTTTGCCGCGATGCTGTTGAATCTGCACCAAATTGCTTTGGCACAACTCAAAGATTTGGGGCTGCAAAATGGGGAAATTCTGGACAAATTGGAGGCCGTGGCAACTGGGCAGCAGATTTGTCAAGTGATGGTCAAATTGGAAGCCATAGAAATTGGTATCCGATCCGATTTGGCGCAAGTTCAGAATTTGCTGGAACGATTTGTTGATACTTCCGCGCCCCGATTGCCGCTTCCCTACGAGTGCGAAACGATTATTCAAGACCGCACTCAAGACTTTACCGGCCGCCAATTTGTCTTTGAAGCCATTATCGAATTCTTGCAGAAAAATCCCAAAGGATATTTTGTTTTAGAAGCCGATCCGGGTGTCGGCAAAAGTTCAATTATGGCAAAGTTAGTGCTGCTGATGAAGCGGCGCTGTGTTGTCCATTTTAACTCGCAATCTCAAGGCACGGTTAAGGCAAAGCAATTTCTGGAAAATGCCTGCACTCAGTTAATTCAAGCCTTTAAACTGGATTACCCAAAATTGCCAGAAAATGCGACTACAGATGGCAATTTTCTCAGTCGATTGTTGGGGGAAGTCAGTGCTAAACTGGGCGGAAAAAAGTTAGTTTTTATTGTGGATGCCCTGGATGAAGTAGATCGGAGCGATCATGGGCGTGGCAGCAATGTCCTCTATTTGCCTGATGCTTTGCCGGATAATGTTTATTTTATTGTCTCGAAGCGACCGGAATCTCTGCCTTTGCCAAATCATCAGGTTTTTGATTTGATGCAGTACAGTGCAGAAAGTTTGGCGGATGTCAAGCTTTATATTGACAAACGCACCAGCAACAGCGCGTCAATTCAGAGTTGGATTAACCGTCAAAATTTGCAGCGAGAACAGTTTGTGGCGGCGGTAGCTGAAAAAAGCCAGAATAACTTTATGTACCTGCGCTATGTGCTGAATGATATCGATAGCGGCAAGTACAGCGATGTGAATTTGCAAGATTTGCCGAGGGAGTTGGAAGGATATTATGAGAAGCACTGGGCGCGCATGGAAATGGCGGTTAGAGATAAAGAATTGCGCCGCCGGAAGTTGAAGGTGATTTATTTGTTGACTAAAACTCGTAAGCCTGTTTCCTGCGATATTTTGGCGGATTTTGCTGAGGAAGATGCTTTAGATTTGCAAGAAGTTCTGGATGATTGGGAACAGTTTCTGCGCCGTAGCAGCGACACTCCGCCAGATTACAGTATCTATCACGCGAGTTTCCAAAGATTTCTGCATCGTAAGGATGTAGTGCAGAAAGCTGGGGTTTCGCTGCGGGATATCGAAGCGGCGATTTCTGATAATTTGTGGGAGGATTTGTACGGCGATGAGTAAGTTTAAAGAACGGTTGGGGAAACTGTCGCCGAAAAAGCGGCTTTATGCTTTGGAAACTCTGCCGGGGCATTTGGCAGAGAGTGTTCAAGGGGAACGGCTGCATCAATTGTTGACGGATTTTGATTTTATTGAGGCGAAGCTGGATGCGTTGGGGGTTCAAGCGTTAATTGAGGATTACGATTTGGCGAGAGTTTCTGATGTTCTGTTGTCGGAGGGGCAAACTGAAACTCTGAAGTTGATTCAAGGGGCAATTCGCAAGTCGGCGCACGTTTTGGAATTGGATAAAACGCAACTGGTAGAGCATTTGTGGGGGAGGTTGGTGGATTTTGAAATGCCTGAGATTCGGGGGATGTTGGAACAGGCAAAGCAGTGGAAAGATAGTCCTTGGCTGCGGCCTTTGAGGGCTAGTTTAGAGCGATCGGGAGAAGGGTGTCTGCGAACCCTCACCGGTCATACTGACTCGGTAAATGCAGTGGCGATCGCACCAGACGGCCTCACGGCGATTTCCGCTTCACGGAATAACACCCTGAAAATCTGGGACACCAAGACAGGCACCGAACTGCGAACCCTCACCGGTCATACTGGCGGGGTAAATGCAGTGGCGATCGCGCCAGACGGTAAAACAGCGATTTCCGCTTCATCGGATAAAACCCTGAAAATCTGGGACACCGAGACAGGCCGGGAACTGAAAACTCTCACGGGTCATAGTTCCGGGGTAAATGCAGTAGCGATCGCACCAGACGGTAAAACAGCGATTTCGGATTCCGATGGTACAACCCTGAAAATCTGGGACACCGAGACAGGCCGGGAACTGAAAACTCTCACGGGTCATAGTTCCGGGGTAAGTGCAGTGGCGATCGCACCCGACGGCCTCACGGCGATTTCCGGTTCATCGGACCTGAAAATCTGGGACACCAAGACAGGCACCGAACTGCGAACCCTCACCGGTCATAACTATGCGGTAACAGCAGTGGCGATCGCACCAGACGGTAAAACAGCGATTTCTGCTTCATACGATAAAACCCTGAAAATCTGGGACACCGAGACAGGCACCGAACTGCGAACCCTCACCGGTCATAGTAGCTATGTAACAGCAGTGGCGATCGCACCAGACGGTAAAACAGCGATTTCTGCTTCATACGATAAAACCCTGAAAATCTGGGA
>NZ_JAUBTV010000014.1:109709-116765 GCF_036705145.1 Microcoleus sp. B5-D4
CACCGAGACAGGTATCGAACTGAGAACCCTGACCGGTCATACTGGCGAGGTAAATGCAGTGGCGATCGCACCAGACGGTAAAACAGCGATTTCTGCTTCATACGATAAAACCCTGAAAATCTGGGACACCAAGACAGGCACCGAACTGCGAACCCTCACCGGTCATACTGACTCGGTAAATGCAGTGGCGATCGCACCAGACGGCCTCACGGCGATTTCCGCTTCACGGGATAACACCCTGAAAATCTGGGACACCGAGACAGGTATCGAACTTAGAACCCTCACCGGTCATACTAGCTTCGTAAATGCAGTGGCGATCGCACCAGACGGTAAAACAGCGATTTCCGCTTCATTGAATCAAATCCTGAAAATCTGGGACACCGAGACAGGCACCGAACTTAGAACTCTCACGGGTCATAGTAACTCGGTAATAGCAGTGGCGATCGCACCAGACGGCAAAACAGCGATTTCTACTTCATGGGATCAAATCCTGAAAATTTGGGATACAGACTGGGGTTGGGAACTGAAAACTCTCACCGGTCATACTGGCCCGGTAACAGGAGTGGCGATCGCACCAGACGGTAAAACAGCGATTTCCGGTTCAGAGGATGACACCCTGAAAATCTGGGACACCGAGACAGGCATCGAACTTAGAACCCTCATCGGTCATACTGACTTCGTAAAAGCAGTGGCGATCGCACCAGACGGCCTCACGGCGATTTCCGCTTCATCGGATAAAACCCTGAAAATCTGGGACACAGACAGTGGCAGGGAACTGAAAACTCTCACCGGTCATACTCACTGGGTAAATGCAGTGGCGATCGCACCCAACGGTAAAACAGCGATTTCCGCTTCATGGGATCATACCCTGAAAATCTGGGATTTGCTCACAGGTAAAGAGATTGCTAGTTTCAGTGGAGATGCTGAGTTTGCTTGCTGTGCGATCGCCCCTGATGGCGTGACAGTTGTAGCGGGCGATCGATCGGGCCGGGTGCATTTCCTGCGATTGGAGGGAGTTAGCGACGGGCGATAATCCAAGAAACCGGGTTTTTGCCCGAATCTGTGGGTTGTAGCGAAGTATTTCGGAAAAAACCCGGTTTCTGGGGCCCCGCCGATCCAAGAAACCGGGTTTTTGTCCGAATCTGTTGGTTGTAACGAAGTATTTCGGTAAAAACCCGGTTTCTGGGGCCCCGCGATCGGGTTTTTTGTGGAGGTGCGATCGACTTTTTGGGAAACGGGCGATCGAATTTGAGAGAAATGTGCGATCGGGCAATAAGGATCGCGAATTAAATAACTTACAATTTTAATTATTATTGTGGGATGGGCGTCCCGCCCATCCCACAAACTTGTGGAAGTTATTTAATTCTCATTCCTAAGTAGTTAACCAATAAGTGATTAATAGGAACCAGATTAGTGCGATCGTTACTTGTTTCTGAAATTCTATCAGGTTCAAAAACATTGTGAGTAAAATCAACGGGTTTTTCATCATTTGTTTTTGTAACTGAGTCTGGTCAAATGTTGGTAACATATTTTTTGGGATAGGCAAACGTGTAACAATTCTGCTGCCTATCTTTTTTTACCACCACACAGATCAATCCTTACCCCCTCTGGATTTAGGGCGGGTTGTCACCCCCCCAGCACACTAACAATCCTATTTTTTAATAGTCGCTTGCAAATAAAGCAGCGGGTCTTCAGCAACCCAACCCAAACCCGAATTGTACCGAACTTCAAAATGCAAATGAGATGGCGGAATGTCCCGTTTTCCCGTCGTCCCGACAGTTCCCAAAACTTCTCCAGACTCCACTTTTTGACCGACTTTGACCGCAATATCTTTCAAATGAGCGTAGCGCGTTTGCTTCCCCGCTTCATGGTTCACCACCACTAAATTCCCGTAATCCCCCTGCGGCCCGGCAAAGGCGACAGTCCCCTCGCCTGCAGCCAAAACCTGCGTACCCTCCGACGCCAAAAAATCTACGCCGCTGTGGAAAAAAAATTCGCGCCGCGCCGGATGCAATTGCCGCCCGTAACGCAAAGCTGCTACTGCTGGGGCAGGCAGCGGAAATCCTTGCACCGATGGCGTTGCATCGGGATTGATAGAAGGCCCGATCGACCTATTCACCGCAGGCACAAACACCGTTTTCCCCAACGGCCTGCACCCGTTCGCCTCAAATAGCAAATCTGCGGGCACTTTGTAAGCTTCTGCCAGTTTTTGCCAATTCGAGCCTGCAGGCACTTCTACCTCGATGCCACTGTACGGAGGAATGACGATCGCACTTCCAGCAGATACTCCACCGCCCCGCAACGTCGGATTTATCCCGATCAGCGCCGCAGGAATCACATTGTACTGCCGCGCGATGCTTTCTATTGTCTCGCCCTGGGCCACAGTGTGGCGACGCAACCGAGACATAGCCGGACTCGGGCAATCGCGGGCGGGGTCGGGGTTTTCTACAGGTGTACCTAAAGGAAGATTTGCAGGTGGGATTTCGGTATTTGCCGCCGTTTTCTCAACGGGTGCGATCGACCAAATTAGTGCAAAAATCAGCGGAAATAAGCGTTTAAAAGTCATTATGTACATAAAAAAGTATTCATTTCGGACAGTTGACAATTTTAAAATCCTGTAAAATTGCATATTTACAAGCTCTAGCCACCCCCCAGACTGTAAATCCCAGGCTAAGCCAAGTTAGGATGAGAATTATTAGTTTGATTCGCTCTTGGCAAATCCGGCAAAATTGCCTGTGATGCCGATGGGCGCCTGCCTGTTAACAGCTATGTTCTTGAGGAAGCGGTACGCCCCGCCCCGCTTCCTTCCCGTCGCCAAGACAAAAATGCTTGATTCGGAACCTGTCTGCGGGGATGAGGTATTTAGCGGGAGTTATTAAATGAGTTTATCTTTTAAGCAAGCGACCCTTTATGTGACTCTGCTGTCAATCGGCGGAGGTATGGGATGGTTGGGAAATCGCTATCTGCAAGGCTCAAACAATCTGGAAACCGGATTGGTTTTGCCAGTAGTACGCCAGCAAATCCCCCCGTATCCCTCTCCTTCAGTTCAGGAAAATCGGGCAGTCGATCGCAGCAATCCCAATTTTATTGCTGAAGCAGCGGAAAAAGTCGGCCCGGCTGTAGTGCGGATTGACGCATCAAGCAAGGTGGCGAATCAAGTGCCGGAAGCATTCAAAAATCCTTTGTTTCGTCGGTTTTTTGGGGAGAATTTGCCACAGCCGGAAGAACGAGTCAAGAGAGGTACCGGTTCCGGGTTTATTCTCACTTCTGACGGCCGCATCGTTACTAATGCTCACGTTGTCTCCGGGACTGATACTGTTAAGGTGACGCTCAAAGACGGCCGCGAGTTTGAGGGTAAGGTGCAGGGAGTCGATCCGCTGACGGATGTGGCTGTGGTTAAGATTAATGCTAAGGAACTGCCGCAGGTGGCTTTGGGTCGATCGGACAATATTGTACCGGGACAGTGGGCGATCGCGATCGGCAATCCTTTAGGTCTGGACAATACCGTGACTGTGGGCATTATCAGCGCTACGGGTCGATCGAGTTCCCAAGTCGGCATCCCCGACAAGCGAGTCCGCTTCATCCAAACCGACGCCGCCATCAACCCCGGCAATTCAGGCGGCCCGCTGCTCAACGACCAAGGCGAAGTAATTGGCATCAATACCGCTATCCGCGCGGACGCTCAAGGCTTGGGATTTGCAATTCCGATCGAAACCGCCAAACGAGTTTCCGATCAGCTATTCGCCAAAGGTAGAGCCGAACATCCCTATCTCGGCATTCAAATGGTCAGCTTGACTGCAGCCACCAAGGCAGAACTCAACAAACAGCTCGATAATAATAAAATTACCCTCGATCAAGGCGTAGCCGTGGCGCGAGTCGTAGAAAATTCCCCCGCTCAAAAAGCCGACTTGCGTCCCGGAGATGTCATTCAAAAAGTTGACGGAATTGCGGTTAACACTCCCGGTGACGTGCAAGAACGGGTGGAAAACACGGTTGTGGGCAAAGAACTCGAACTGGAAATTAACCGTTTGGGTCAAGTTCAGAATATTAAAGTACGTCCGGGTGCTTTTCCCCTATCGGGTAGCTCCGCCGGTGGGTAATACCATTTTCGATTTTCGATTTTCGATTCTCGATTAAAGAATTAAGAATGACTTACTGCATAAGGATTTGGAGCTTATCTACAGTTGCATTCTTTTTTGAAATTGGTATTAGTTGCAAGGGTGGAGGATGGAAGATGAATCTGATGCTTTATAGTCCTGGAAGCAGTAACCGGGTTTTTTCACCAAAAGCCTCGGTGTAGCGCGAGGGATAGCCGGTTAACAGCCCGGTTTCTTAATTCCCTGTGCCTCCATGATTCAGGATTATGGATTTTTCTGAACAACTTTCATCTTTCTGGCTTCCCCAACCCGTTGACCTTTTTACTTGTCTTTGGGTGAGTTTGGTTGAATCGAGCTGGTGCTTGCTAAATTTTCTTCGAGGTGCATCCTTTGCTCCATTTGCCTCAAAAAATAGCCTGTCATCATCGCTGAAGCTAGCAAACCTGCTAAGTTTTCGCGATCGGTGGTAATTTCGACGTTAAAATTTTCGGAAGGCAAAACGCCGACAAGTCCTTGAACGTTATGAGAGATTATTTCTCTGATGTCGGGGCTCACAGACTTGGCGACGCGGGCTAGAACCTCCGGGGATTGGTGTTGGAGGTACTTCAGCAGTGGATTGACTGCGGTTTGTTGGGCATTGGATGTGTCAAAGTCAGGGTGAAAAACCATTTGGCGATTCTTAATTTCTGGCTGGTTACATTCTACTTCAAACTACTCGTCATTGCTTGGGTACAAATTTGCCTGAAAGTCAAGTTGCAATTGTTTTGGCAGTTGGTCTACTTGAAAGTACCGATGAAATTTCTCGGTAACTTGTAACCAATATGACCGCCCCTCACTCGGTCGCCGTTTGCGGACGAAACCCATCTCTACAAGTTCCTGCACTTGTTGGTAAGCGCCTGAACCTCGCAAGTTAACTAAGTCTGGCTGAGCGATGCCGCCTTTGAGGGCGATCGCAGCCAGCGTTCGCAAAGCTCCCACACCTAATTCTGGAGGTATTAAAGTTTGCATTAAACTGGCAAACTCTTCTCTGAGTTGCAGGCTGTATCCTGTGGGGGTTTCGACGACTTCTAATGCACTGTCGCGGTGGGACGAGTCAGACATGAGTTCGATGATGGCGTCTTCGGCTTCGGCTCGATCGCACTTGGCAATCTCGGCAATTTCTGCGATCGACACTGGCTGACCTTTTAGGTAAAGTATGGCTTCTATTGTTGTGGCTAAGCGAGTCATTTGGGAATTAGTAACGAGGAATTGGGAGGTTGAAAGAAGAAGGAATAAGCAAAAAAGAAGAAGGAATCAGGAAAACAACAGTTATCCGTATTTCCGTAACTTCCGTGTCGTGAAGAATGAGAGTTAGGAATAAACATTCCCCTTACACAAATTATTAATAGTGTAGGTTAGGTTGAGAAACAAAACCTACACTATTAATTTTCTTTTTTTATATCAATCCGAGACGCAGGAATATATAACGTTTCTAGCTCTCCTGAGCTTATGGTAAAATATATCAACCAATACAGATGACGGGGCTAGAACCGATTTTTGGTAAAAAAATATGGGGTCAGTCTTGTTAAGAAGCCCCATCAGTTAAAAATGTTACCTCAATCATACCAAATTTGTTTCCAACAGCAGCTCAAAAACACCGAATACTTGACTGTGACTATTTTAGTTTTTCTGCTCCCAACCCATAAACAAGTGAGTATTGAGTTATTGGCGAAATTGATGCGATACCCAATCATGTTTGAGAGCGGACGACGTTCTATTCAACGATTTCTCAAGCTACCTCTGCTCAAGATTGAAAAGCTTTGGTTTCCTGTGCTTAAATATATCTGGAGAAGTCAATTTAAAAAGAAACAAGAGTTGAAGGTCGCCATTGATAGAACGCCGTGGCGAGATAAAAATCTGTTGATGATTAGCCTGATTGGGAACAAGAGAGCTTGACCGTTGTACTAGCAGATATTGCCTTCGCTGTGGCTGTAGCAACATCCGAGAACAACAAAGCTTAATCTGCAGCATTCTTGGTCTGCTAAAAAAATATAAAATGGTCCTTTTAGGAAACGCCTGAATTTGCGATCGTTAAGCTGGCAAGTGGGCTGTGTGAAAAGAACATAAGGTGTGTTTTGAGAGTAAAACAGGGACGCTATATTCAAGAAGAAGGAGAAGAATTTAAGCGGTTGAGTGAGGGTGGTTTAGTCGCAGGTACGAGCTTTTATGTGACAGGAGTTAAAATCAGCAGCAAGGATTGGGCTGTTTTGATGTCGCTGGTTATGGGCAACGAAAATATCGAAATAGTGGCGAAGATGAAGACTGGTATTGACTCACCAATATCGCCAAATTGAAACAAGCTGTAACAGCGTTTAAATGTCGCAGTGGTATCGAAGCAATGTTTAAGGACTGTAAAACAGGAGGCTATAATCTTGAAAAAAGTTACCCTTGTGACGACCGCCTCAAAACTTTCTCAAAACTTTAATATTATAAAACTTTAATATTTTTAATAGCTTTAGCTTAGAGTTGCTGATAGTTGTGCGATTTTACAAGGACACAAGCTCAAGCTTATGGGAATTCCGAAATAGATCGGTAGCCTTACGGTCGTCGAGGCGATCGCAACGCCGTCATAGTAGCTTTTGAATGATTATACGGTAAATCGTGGGCGCAGCGAAGCGGAGGGAGTAGGGAGGGAGCTTTGCCATGCACCTATTGCGGAATTGATGAAAATTAGACGCAATCAGCTCCTATTCCCTCAGATTAGCAACCCGGAGTTTTAACAACGGAAAAAGGAATAGTATCCCAGTGATCCCACTGCGTCTTTGTAGAGACGGAAAAAAAATAAGGGTAAAAAACCCTGAAGACTGCAGAGAATTAAGTCATCATCATCACCATGTAGAAAGAGAGGTCAAGCCCTCGGTCTATTAGTACGCCTCAGCTTCATCCCTCTCAGGACTTCCACTTAACGCCTATCAACGGG